>JAEXJH010000148.1 GCA_023445955.1 Pseudomonadota bacterium | reverse complement strand
GCCTGGAACTCTACCAGGACGGGCCGGCTGCCCTCGATGCCGGCGAACACTGCCGCGCCCGCCGCGCGCTCGCCGCCTTCGTTCAGGAACAGGGCCGAGGGGTTCTTGACCTCGCGCAGGCCGATGTCGCCCATCTCGAAGACGCCGATCTCGTCGGTGGCCCCAAAACGGTTCTTGGCCCCGCGCAGGATGCGGAACGGATAGCCGCGCTCGCCTTCGAAGCTGAGCACGGCGTCGACCAGGTGCTCGACAACGCGTGGGCCGGCGATCTGGCCGTCCTTGGTGACGTGGCCGACCAGCAGGATGGCCACGCCCTTCTTCTTGGCCAGGCGCACCAGCTCGGTGGCGCAGGCGCGGACCTGGGTGACGGTGCCGGGGCCGGCCTCGTGGGCGTCGCTCCACATGGTCTGGATCGAGTCGATGACCACCAGGTCGAAGTTGTCGCGCTTGAGCCCGTCCAGGATATCGCGCAGCGAGCTTTCGGCGGCCAGGCTGACATTGGCCTTGGCCAGGCCCATGCGCTCGGCGCGGCCGCGGATCTGCTCCACGGCCTCTTCGCCCGAGATATAGGCGCAGGAGACGTCACGCAGGGCGGCGCTGGCGCAGACCTGCAGCAGCAGGGTGGATTTGCCCACGCCCGGGTCGCCGCTGATCAGGATGGCCGAGCCCGGCACCACGCCGCCGCCACAGACGCGGTCGAACTCGTCGACGCCGGTCAGGATTCGCGGGGGCGGGGCGGTGTCGCTTTCCAGGCCCGTGAACTGCAGGCCGCGGACGCGGGTGGCTTTGGTCGACGACAGAGCGCCAGGAGGCCTTGCCCCAACCTCTTCGGCCAGGGTGTTCCAGCTCTGGCAGGCAGGGCATTGTCCGGACCACTTGGTCTGGACCGCGCCGCAGGACTGGCAGGCGTAGACGGCGCCGTCGCGGGCCATGGGGTCTCCTGATTCTCGGATGATGGGAGACTACAGGTAGCGGCGGCGCTGCGCCAAAGCCGGACGCAGCCAAGCTGTGGGCCGATGCGTTTGGATCGTGTTCGAGGAGCAAGACGATGCGGAAGACGATCTGGTGCGCGGCGATCCTGGCGACGGTGGCCCTGGCGGCCTGCGGTCGGTCCGCGCCCAAGGACCCGGACGCCTCCGCCAAGGTCGAGGTCAACGGCGGCGAGGTGACCGTCGGTCAGCTGCAAAAGGAATCCGCCAAGGCCGAAGTCGCGGCGACCAAGGGCGCGCGTCCGCTGCTGGCGACCAGCCTGCCGGCCCTGCTGCCCGCGACGGTGGGCGGCTTTGCTCGCTCCGAGGTGAAGAGCCAGGCCGGGACCGAGCCCGGCATGACCACGGTCAGCGCGCGTTACATAAAGGGCGGCGAGACCTTCACCCTGCAGATCGTCGACCTGGGCGCGATCGGCTCGGTCGGGGCCAGCGACGATGCGCGCGGCGCTCAGACCACGCGCCGCACGGCTACGGGCTATGAGAGCGTGACCACGGCCGGCGGCCGCACCGTCACCGAACAGTGGGACGAGACTGTCAAATCCGGCCGCTACGCCGTGGTCGCCGCCGATCGCTACAGCATCGCCGCCGAGGGCGCGGCTGGCAGCGCAGCGGTGTTGAAAGCCGCTGTCGAGACCGTCAACGCCGCCCGCCTGAGAGCCCTCGCGCCTACTGGCTGATGATCACCTTCTCGATGCCCAGCCCGATGTTGCGCGGGTCTTCGGGCGTCGAGGGCATCGGAGCGCCGATCGTGTACTCCAGGGTCAGCGGCTCGCCCGGCTTGACCAGATCGGCCGGGACGCTGACGCGGTAGGGGCGCCAGTTGGCCTTCTCGACGTTCCAGGTCACCAGCTTGCGGCCCTTCACGAAGACCTCGATCTTCTGCATTACCTCGGGCGGCTTATTGAAGCTCATGGCGTGCAGCTCGACGATCAGCGGCGCGCCGGGCGTGACGTTCGGAACGTTGATGGTCATCACCGAACGCGGACCGTTCGACCAGATTCCCTTGGGATCGGCGCCGGACCAGCCCGAGATCAGTTCCGGCGGGCTGACGCCCTGGTCGAAGTTCACCTGGGTCAGCACGCGGCTGCCGTTGGGGACATAGGGCGCGATCTCGGTCAGGCCCGGGACCTTGTCCAGGCCATTGCCGCAGATCAGGCCGCGCAGGAAGCGGTGGCAGTCGGTGCGCTGGGTGAAGCGGCCGTAGTCGGCGCCAGCGCTCTCCTCCATGACCACGGTGATGCGGTTGTCACCGGGCGCGGCGACCTTGAAGGCGTCCTGCGGCGTCTTGCAGTCGCCGCCCTGGCCGCGCGCGGTCGAGGCGCCGTTCGACGAGCCGCCCATGCGGACGGCCGCCAGGGTCAGCTGGGAGATCTCCATCTGGTCGACGGCGTTGTTGGCGCAGAAATAGATCGGCGCGAACACCCAGGGGCGGTTATGCAGCACGGTCGCCTTCTCGAGGTCGACCGGGTGATACGACGGCGCGCCTTCGCTGAAGGTGTGGCGCACGCCGGCGCGCATCTCGTGGCTGTCGCCCCACTGCAGGCCGACGGCCAGGGCGGCTATGGCCAGCAGGGTGATCGGCCGGGCGTAACGGGCGATCTGCACGATCGACACGGCGGTCAGCAGGTAGGCCGGCGCCCAGAACAGGCGACCGTGGGCGCGGAACAGGGTCAGCCACTCGAAGACGCCCGACAGCTTGGGGCCGGTGAACAGCAGGCGCTGGGCCAGGTAGGGGTTAGGGCCGATGGCCCACAGGGTCAGAGCGACCATGGCGATCGTCAGCGGCAGCCAGCGGCAGCTCCATGCACGCACGGGCGTCGGCAGCCAGCCGTGGCGGACCGACAGGAAGATCCCGGCGGCGATCGTGAAGATCACGCCCGCGCCCAGATAGTTGTAGCCCTCGAACCACTGGCCGCCATTGGGATCCAGGGTCTGCTTGAACCAGCCGCCCTCGAAGGTCTGGCCGAACAGGGCCGAGCCTTGCGGCAGGATCGGACCCAGGATGTTCATCGAGTAGTAGCCGATGGTCCCGCTCTTGCCGCCGTCGGCGCCCTGGCCGATGCCGTAGCCCAGCAGGACGGCGGTCAGGGCCATGCCGACTAGCACCATGGCGCTGGCCTTGGCGCAGTTGAGCCAGGCCTGCGGGCGCTTCTGGGCGATCTCGGCGGCCATGGCGGCGGCGAAGCAGAAGCCGACCGGTGGCAGGTGGTAGGCGTGGACGCCCATGGCCAGCACGGCCAGGCCCGCGAACACGCCGGCGCGGCGCAGGGTCAGGCCGTTGCGGATGCTGTCGACCGCGGCGGCCAGAGCGAAGATCACCAGCCAATGGCCGCTCAAGGCCACGTGGCCATGCCGCATCAGGAAGGCCGGCATCAGCAGGGCCAGCAGGGCGCCCATGGCGTGCAGCACGACCTGGCGCACGTCCAGGGCTCGCAGCAGGGTGATCATCGCCAGCGGCTGCAGGGCATAGGAGATCAGGAAGAACAGGCCCAGGCCGTTCAACGCATGCCAAAGGCCCGTGGCCTTCAGCACCACGGTCAGCCACGGGATGCTGTCGGTATAGATGGTCGAAAGCAGGGTGGGGGACAGCAGGCGGTCGGTGGCGACCAGCGGGAAACGCCAGGCGTGGCGGAACACCGCCTCCTGGCCGGCCAACATGGTGGCCATGTCGTTGTGCGGCGCGCGCCAGAAGTCGGCATGGGCGCCGACCAGCTTGAAACCGATCAGGTGATGGAACAGGCCGATGGCGGCGACCACGACGGCCAGGGCGACCCAGCGCCAACCGGTTTCCTGGCGCGCGGCGGTCAGCAGCGCGCGCTTGGCTTCCTCGTACAGTTCCGACATCGAAGCGCCCCCGGGCGTAACTCTATCGCAGGCTGTCGCCTACGTGTTCTTCAGCCCGACATAGCGGCGCGTCGCGCGGAGCGTCAATCGCGTCAGCCGCTCATAGGCCGAGGTGCCAGCGGCCTCTGCAGCGTCGTCGACCGAGAGGTTCGGACCGAACAGCTCGACCATCGCGCCAGGGCGGGCGGCGTCGCAGTCGGTGATGTCGACGGCGATCAGGTCCATGGAGACGCGGCCCAGCATCGGCCGCAGCGCGCCGTCGAACCAGACCGCGCCGCGCGGATAGGCTGCGCGCGGGACGCCGTCGGCATAGCCGGCCGCGATGATGGCCACGCGGGTGGTCTCGGTCGCCGTCCAGCCTGCGCCGTAGCCGATGCTCTCGCCGCGCGGCACGACGCGGACTTGCAGGATGGGCGCCTCGACCGTGGCGACAGCGCGGATTTCCGGATGCGGCCGGCCCTCGGGTCCGCCGCCGTACAGGCTGACTCCCGGACGGGCCTGATCGAAGCGGAAGGCCTCGCCCAGGAAGATCCCCGCCGAATTGGCCAGGCTGCGGCGCGCGTTCGGCAGCAGGGCGATGGCGCCCTGGAAGCGTTCCAGCTGGGTGGCGTTCAGCGGATGGGCAGGCTCGTCCGCGCAGGCCAGGTGGCTGATGACGAGGTCGATATCGAGGCGCTTGAGGCGGTCGAAGGCGGCGACCAACACCTTCAGCTCCTCGGGACGCAGGCCCAGGCGGTTCATGCCGGTGTCGATGTGCAGCGCGGCCTTCAGTCGGCCCGCGCGCGCCTGGGCGTTCCAGGCCTCGACCTGGGGCAGGCTGTTGAGCACGGGGATCAGCCGCGCGCCTTCCAGCGTGTCGCCCGAGCCGGGCGTCGCGCCGTCCAGCACATGGATGGTGGCGTCGCGGTCGCCCAGGGCCTCCCGCAGGGCCACGCCTTCGGCCAAGCGCGCGACGTAGAAGCTGCGCGCGCCCTCGGACCACAGGCGGTCGGCGACCTGCGCCGCGCCCAGGCCGTAGCCATCGGCCTTGGCCGCCGGCGCCAGCTCCGCCCCGCCGGCTCGCGCGCGCAGGGCCGCGTAGTTGGCCGCCAGGGCGTCGAGGTCGATGGTGATGCGGGTGTCGGTGGTCACGGGTGGGGCGTAGCCGAGGCGGTCGCCTGGTTCAACCGTGATGGACGGCCAGGAACCGCGCCACCAGGTTCTCCGCGCCCGAGGCGATGATCTGGACGCCGATGCACAGCAGCAGGAACGCCACCAGCCGCGACAGGACCCGAGCGCCGCCTTGGCCCAGCAGGCGCATGACCCGGCCCGAGGCGCTGTAAAGCAGCCAGACCAGGATCGCCACCAGCGCCGCGGCCAGTCCCGCGCCGATGAAGAAGGGCGCGACCTTGGCTCCTTCGGTGGGACGTTGCGACGCCAGGGCGATGGCCACCGAGATCGAGCCGGGACCGGTGGTGAACGGCATGGTCAGCGGGAAGAAGGCCACGTCCTCGTGGCTCTGGGCCGGCTCGGTCTGGCTGGTCTTGCGGTCCTCGTGCTCCTGCGGGTCCATCAGCAGGCCCCAGGCGCGGATCGCCACCACCAGGCCGCCGGCCACCCGCAGGGCGCCCAGGCTGACCCCGAAGAAGTTGAGGATATAACCGCCCAGCAGCAGCGAGCCCAGCAGCACCAGGAAGGCGTAGAAGGCGATGGTGCGGGCCAGCTTCAGCCGTTCGGGCCGCGAGCGGCCGCCCATGGCCTGGTCGAAGATCAGCGACGCCCCGACCGGATTGACGATCGAAAACAGCGCCGGAAACGCCAGCAGGAAGGCGCCGACCAGGCTGGAAGTGGGCAGAGGGCTGAAGTCCATGTGACTCGTCGGCTGGCGCGGCGGGAAGGCGACCGTGGCTTGGGGAGGCGTCCTTAGTCAAACCATCACGCCCAAAACCCGCTCTCCCCGGCGAAAGCCGGGGTCCAGATACATCCAGAGCGGTTTGGGAGGTCTCGCCTTCCGTTCGACCAGCTTCCGACGCGCCAGTGGGTTCGATCTGGGGCCCGGCTTTCTGCGGGGAGAGCGGTGTTTCGCTACTCGTCCGACGGAATGTTCCGCGCCTGGGCGAAGTAGTGGTCCTTGGCCAGGTTGCCGAAGCGGGTGGTGTCGCTGTTGAACGACAGGCGCACGGTGCCGATGGGGCCGTGACGCTGCTTGGCGATGATCACCTCGGCCAGGCCGTGTAGGCGGTCCATTTCTTCCTGCCAGGTCAGGTGTTCGGGCGTGCCTTCGCGCGGCTCGGCGCGGCCCACATAGTAGGCCTCGCGGTACACGAACCACACCATATCGGCGTCCTGCTCGATCGAGCCCGATTCCCGAAGGTCGGAGAGCTGAGGCCGCTTGTCGTCGCGGGCTTCGACCTGACGCGAGAGCTGCGACAGCGCGATGACCGGGCAGGCCAGCTCCTTGGCCAGAGCCTTCAGGCCCATGGTGATCTGCGAGACTTCCTGCACGCGGTTGGCGTTGGCGCCCAGGTCCGAGCCGGTGACCAGCTGCAGGTAGTCGACCACGACCAGGTCCAGGCCCACTTGGCGCTTCAGGCGGCGGGCGCGGGCGGTCAGCTTGGCGATCGAGATACCGCCGGTGGCGTCGATATAGAGCGGCGCTTCCTGCAGCTCCATGGCGGCGTCGCGGACCCGGCCGAACTCGGAAGCGTCGATCTCGCCCTTGCGGAGCTTGTCGCCCGACACGCCGGAGGCGTCGGCCAGCATACGCAGGGCCAGCTGTTCGGCGCTCATTTCCAGCGAGTAGAAGGCAACCACGCCCCCCTGGACGGTCTTCTTGCTGCCGTCGGGTTGGATCTCGTAGGCGTACTTCTTGGCGATGTTGAAGGCGATGTTGGTCGCCAGCGCGGTCTTGCCCATCGACGGACGACCGGCCAGGACCACGAGGTCGGAGGGGTGCAGGCCGCCGATCTTTTGGTCGAGGTCGATCAGGTCGGTGGCGACGCCCGACATGCCGCCGTCGCGCGCGAAGGCCTCGGCGGTCATCTCGACCGCGCCGCGCAGGGCGTCGCCGAACGACACGAAGCCCGACGAGGCCGCGCCGCTTTCGGCCAGGCTGTAGAGGCTCTGTTCGGCCGACTCGATCTGGTCGCGGGCGCTACGCTTCTCGTCGGTGGAGCCTTGCGCGGCCGTGGCGATGTCGCCGCCGATGCGGATCAGCTCGCGGCGCAGGGACAAGTCGAAGATCACCCGGGCGTAGTCGCCGGCATTGGCCGCTGGCGGGGCGCGATCCAGCAGGTCGGCCAGGTAGCGCAAGCCGCCAAGCTCCTCGAACGCCGGGTCCTTCTTGAACTCGTCGGCCAGCAGAATCGGTTCGGCCAGTTGGCCCTTGCGGACGTGGGTCTCGATCGACTGGAACAGGCGCTGGTGGAAGGGCTCGTAGAAGCAGCGCGCCTGCAGGTTATCGCTCAGGCGTTCGTAGGCCGCGTTGTCGTACAGCAGGATGCCCAGCAGCGCTTGCTCGGCTTCCATGTTGTGCGGCGCCACGTTGATCGTGGGCTCGGGAAGGCCGGGGAGAACGAGGTCGAGAGCGGGTACGAGAGACATCGGCGGAAGTTAACGTGAGGGCGGAGGCAAGGCTTGCCTGAGTTCGGGGGAGCCGCCCAAAAGGTTGGGGGCTTATCTGAGGATGTTCTGTGTATGTTTTGAGGCTGGCCGCGTCAGAAGCGGACGTCCAAAACAGCCTGTGCGCTTGCACCGTCTTCCCAGCAAAAAGGCCCGGAGATCGCTCTCCGGGCCCAAACGTTTGCGGTGTTTTGGCGTCTACCAGTTGATCGCCAGGCGCCCGTAGAGGAAGCGGCCGTTGAAGCCGAACGGCGAGAAGCTGGAGAACGGATTGCCCCCGCTGGTGTTGAGGTTCGGCGGCACCTGGTCGGGGTACTGGTCGAATAGGTTGTCCGCGCCGACCGACACCGTGGTGTGGTCGCCAAAGCGATAGCGGGCTTCCAGGTCGACGATGCCTTGCGAACCGGTGTGCCAGTCGCCGCTGCCGTCGGCGGCGGTGCCGGGCGACAGGACGTTGCCATAGAGCGTCGTGCGCAGGGTGGCGCCCCACGGACCCTTGCTCCAGTCGCCTTGCAGCGAGACCTTGTTGCGCGGCGTGCCTTCCTCGAAGCGCAGTGTCGCCTGGCGGGCGAACAGCGAAACGGGGGTCGGCAGGACCGTGGTGGACGGCGTGCGGTTGACCTTGAAGTCGTTGACGTTGGCCGCGGCGGTCAGGTCGAACGTGCCGGCCTCTTCGTCGAGGATCCGGTAGCGGGCCACGATGTCGACGCCCTTGGTTTTGGTGTCGACGCCGTTGGTGAAGTAGCGGGCCGCAGAAGCTCCGTAAGGAGCAAGCAGGTCGAAGATCACCCGAGCGTTCGTGCCCGCCGCCGCCGTGGCGCTGCCGGTCAGGGTCTCGGTCAGCACGATGCGGTTGTCGACATTGATCTGGTAGGCGTCGATCGTCAGCTCGAACGGGCCCTTATGATAGACCGCGCCCAGCGAGAAGTTCTTGGACTTCTCGGCCTCCAGCGGCTTGCCGCCCAGGGCGCGGCCGACGGTGCTGACCGACGGATAGGTGCCCGTCTCGAACGGCACGGCCGTGGTCACGCCGCCGACCAGCTGGTTGATGTACAGGATCGAGGTCGAGGTGAAGTACTGCTGCTGCAGGCTCGGGGCGCGGAAGCCGGTCGAGGCCGCGCCGCGGATCGCGAACGCGTCGGTAAAGTCGTAGCGACCCGACAGCTTCCAGCTCGTATTGGTGCCGAAGTCCGAATAGTCCTCGTAGCGGACGGCGGCCGAGCCGGTCAGCTTCTCGGTCAGCTTGCCTTCCAGGTCCAGATAGACGCCGACGGCGTCACGATCGACGTCGACCGCGTTGCTGGGCGTGAAGCCGGTGAAACCGCGCGAGCCGAAGGCCAGCGAGGGCGAGACCGTACCGCGGGCGTAGGAGGCGGGCTCGCCGGCGTTGATCTGGAAGGTCTCGCGGCGGGCTTCGACGCCGAACGCGACGTTCAGCGGACCGGCCAGGCCGACATCGAACTCCTGGCTGGCGTCCAGGCCGAACACCAGCTGGTCATAGGTCAGGCCGCCGGCCTTGAAGCTGGTCGGCGAGGTCGGGCCGTACGACGGGTTGATAGTGTTCTTCACCCCGAAATCGATGTCGTTCTTGCCGTAGACCAGGTTGGTGTCGAGCTTCCAGCCGCCCAGTTCGCCGCGCAGGCCGATGGCGGCGGTGGCGTCCTCGGTGTCTGTGGTGATCAGCGGCAGGTAGCCGTTGGGATAGACGCCGGGGATGTTCTGGCTGGCGTCGGTGGGCAGGCGGTAGGTGGCCGAGGCCTCCGAGTCGCGCTGCTGATAGCCGTACCAGCCATAGAGCTGCCAGTTGTCGCCGATCGGCTTGCCGGCGTTGGCGTAGAAGCTGACCTGCTCGACCTCGGGATCGCCGAAGCGCGAGGTGACGCGCTGGGGCGTGACGCGGGTGTCGGTGTCGGAGCGGTTGGTGAAGCCGCGGTCCACATACTCGGCCGACAGCGTCAGGAAGCCGTCCGAGCCGAGCTTCAGGCCTTGCCAGCCGGCGACCGTCTTGGTCACGCCGTCGCGGCGCTTCTGCTTCTGGCCGGTCTGCAGGCCATCGAAGCTAGTGATGTACTTGCCGGCCGTGACCGTGACGCCGCCGCCGTGGTCGGCTTCGCGCAGGCGCAGGTTGATGACGCCGGCGATGGCGTCCGAGCCGTACTGGGCCGCGGCGCCGTCACGCAGCACTTCGATGCGGTCCAGGGCGACCGACGGGATGGCGTTCAGGTCGACGGCGGCGGAGCCGCGGCCCACCGAGCCGTTCAGGTTGACCAGAGCGGTGGCGTGGCGGCGCGTGCCGTTGACCAGCACCTGGGTCTGGTCGGGCCCCTGGCCGCGCAGGACGGCCGGGCGAACCGAGTCGGTGCCGTCGGTGTTGGACGGGCGCGGGAAGGTGATGGACGGGACGGTGGCGGCCAGGGCGGTGGCCAGCTCGGTGCTGCCACGCTGCTGCAAGGTCTTGGCGGTGACGACGTCGACCGGGGCCAGGGTGTCCAGGCGCGAGCGGCCGGCGGTGCGGGTGCCGGTGACGACGATCTCGTCGACATTGGTGTTTTCTTCGGCAGCCGGCGCGGCCGTCTGGGCCGAGGCGGTGGAGGCAAAGGCCGTCAGTGAAGCGGCGGCCAGCAACAAGCTTCTGTAACGCATGAGAAATCCCCTCTCGTGGCCGGGGAAGAGACGTGCGCCTTCGTGCCCCGAAGCAGGGGTCTTGAATGCCCCCAAAACGAACATGGGATTGGCCGCAGGTGCTTACAAGCTGAACATTTCTATGCCGCGGCGCAGAAAAAAACGGCGCGGATCGCTCCGCGCCGTTTCTCGATAAAGCTCAGTTCCCGGACGGGAATTAGGCTTCGTAGTGGTCGCCTTCGAACGAGCCGGCGCCGCCTTCCGCCATGTCTTGGGCGGCTTCGGCTTCGGCCGCGCGATCTTCCTCGAATTGCGAGTTGATCACGTTTTCGCCGCGCGCTTGGCGATCGGCTTCGTCCTGGCTGCGCGCGATGTTGAGGGTGACCGTGACGGTCACTTCAGCATGCAGCTTCACCTTCACTTCGTGGACGCCCAGCGTCTTGATCGGCTTGTCCAGCACGACCATCGAGCGGTCGACCTTGCCGCCTTCGGCCTTGATGGCGTCGGCGACGTCGCGGCCGGCGACCGAACCGTACAGCTGGCCGCTTTCGCCAGCCTGACGGATCAGGACGTATTGCGTGCCGTCCAGCGACTCGCCGTTGGCGGCGGCCGATTCACGGTTACGGACGTTGCGGGCTTCGATCTCAGCGCGCTGAGCTTCGAAGGTCGCTTCGTTGGCCTTGGTGGCGCGCAGAGCCTTGTGACGCGGCAGCAGGAAGTTACGGGCGAAGCCGTCCTTCACGGTGACCACGTCGCCCAGGACGCCGGTGCCTTCAACGCGTTCGAGCAGAATGACTTTCATCGTGGTGTCTCCCTTACTTCACGACGTAGGGGAGCAGAGCCAGGAAGCGGGCGCGCTTGATGGCCTTGGCCAGTTCGCGTTGCTTCTTGGCCGACACCGCGGTGATGCGCGACGGGACGATCTTGCCGCGTTCCGAGACGTAACGCTGCAGCAGCTTCACGTCCTTGTAGTCGATCTTCGGCGCGTTGGCGCCCGAGAACGGGCAAACCTTGCGGCGACGGAAGAACGGGCGGCGAGCGCCGCCAGCGGCGGCGGCCGGAGCGCCGGCTTCGGGAGCAGTCGTATCGGTCATGATCTCTTTCTCCCTTACGCTTGGGCTTGCGCTTGCGGCGCGAAGTCTTCGCGCGGGCGCTCGGCGCGATCCGGACGATCACGACGGGCCAGAACCGGCGACAGTTCCAGGTCCAGCTCTTCGACGCGGATCGTCATGAAGCGCAGAACGTCTTCATTGATCAGCAGCTGGCGCTCCATTTCCTTCACGGCCGGCGCCGGGGCGTCGATCGCGAGCAGGGAATAGTGGCCCTTGCGGTTCTTCTTGATGCGGTAGGTGAGGTTGCGAAGGCCCCAGTACTCGATCTTGGCGATGTGGCCGCCATTCTCTTCGATGAGGGTCTTCAGTTGCTCGTTCAGAGCTTCGGCCTGTTGCGGCGAGATATCTTGCCGCGCGATGACCACGTGTTCGTAGAACGCCATGTTTTCCTTCTTCCGTTGTGGAAGGCGGCGTGGGCGACGACGGAAGTCCGTCGACCACGATGGATCCGACACGCCGAGCGGGGAAAACCCCGGTCCCGGATGGGTGCGTGCTAGACCGCTCTTCCGTGAGAACGCGCGCTATTACAGAAGATGGGTCCGGAAGGCAAGCCGCATCGGGTTTGACGCCCAACCGGGCGACCGCACGCAATGTCCGGTAAATGACACTGGGCGGGTTTCATACCCGCGGTGAGTTATGCTAGCAGGCGAGCATGGGGATCGGCGCTCGTCTCTCAATCGCATTCGTGGCGGTTTTGACCGCGGCGACGGCGCGCGCCGAGATCATTGTCCAGAAGCCCGTCACCTCGGTCTCGGCCTATGAGGGCCGCTTCACGGGCTATTCGGCGGCCCTGCCGCTAGACCTGTCCTCCGACACCGAGAAGGTCGGCCTGACGCTTCGGTCGTCGGGCATGATCGACAAGCCGACCTACGACCTCGACCTGAACCTGACCCAGAAGCCCGATGACGAGCGCGTGGGGCAGCGGACCGTCGGCGTCGGCGCGTCGTGGAACGATCGCGAGGCCAAGGTGCGCTCGTCGATGTCCAAGGCCTTTGGTTTCGGCATCCTGCCGCGCGCCAACTATGTCCGCGTCTCGATGGACATGGACGCCAGTCAGGCCATCGCCGTGCCGGGCAAGATCCCGATCGCCCGCGCCAACATCCGCTCGTCGCTGACGCTGGAGGGCAAGCCGGTCGCCTCGATCGCGTTCGGCGGCGGCTCGGCCGGCGACGAGGGCGTCGACCTCAGCCTGACCCGGCCGTTCGACATCCCCGCCGAGTTCACCGTCAGCGTGCGGGGCGTCAACAATCCGCGCGAAAGCTGGCGGCTGCAGGACGCCCGCGCCATGATCAAGCTGGTGAAGGTCGGCTGGTAGCGTCCAGCGCCTTGTCCTTGCGGGCGGTCACCTGCGCGAAGCGCTTCAGATACTCCGGGTGCTCGGTGCCCATCAGCTTGTCCCACCAGGTGAAATAGAGCCCGTAGTTCCAGCCGGCCTGGGCATGGTGCAGGTCGTGGTGGGTCACGGTCGTCAGCAGCGGGATCAGCGGCCGGCCGTCCTTGCGGGCGGGGAAGAGCTCGTAGCCCGAATGGCCGATCGTGTTGCGCACGATCTGGTGCAGCATGAACAGCCCCACCACCGGCCACTGGGTCGGGACCAGGATCATCCACAGCGGCACGAACACGCCGTTGATGAAGGCCTCGCCCAGATCGAAGCTGTAGGCGGTGAACGGCGAGGGATTGTTCGACCGGTGATGCCGCCGATGGAAGCGCCGAAACAGACGTCGGTCGTGGATCAGCCTATGCGTCCAATAGAACCAGGCGTCGTGGGCGACGATCATCAGGACGAGGCTGGCCCAGAACCACGCCGGTCCCCAGCTCTTGGCGATGTACGGCCCCGGCAGCCAGCCGGCGCGGAACAGGCCGAAGGTCAGAAGGCCCAGGGTCGAGAAGATCATGATCGAGCGGATCGAGGTGGCGAACTCGATCAGCAATTGGCGCGCGGCCGGGCGGCTGTCGCGGATCTTGCGGCCGGCCAGCGGGACCGCCAGCACGACCCAAAGGGCCAGCCAGACGCTGACTGAAAAGATCACATAGCGGGTGACGTCGACCTGCATGGAGGCCAGCCAGTTGCGAGCGAAGGGGAGGAGGGCGTCGAGCACGTCGGAAGCTCCAGGGCGAATGACATCGCCAAGGAAGCGGCTGGCTTCACAGCCGTCTCGCCGACCTTGAAATCAGGCGCGTTTGTCGCTTTTCGGCGGGCCTTCGCCGGTTTCGATCAGCCTCAGGTGCGGATGGGCCGGGGTGGCCTCCTGGCGCCAGGCGGTCGGGGTGACGCCGGTGGCGGCGCGGAAGGCGCGGTTGAACGGTCCCAGCGAGGCGAAGCCCAGCTCGTAGGCGATGGTCGAGACCGACTTCAGCGCCTGTTCGGGATCAGAGAGCGCGACCTTGGCCGCTTCGATCCGCCGGCCGTTGACGTAGTCGGCGAAGTTGCGATGACCCAGCGTGCCGTTGATCAGCCGGCGCAGGCGGTGCTCGGGCGCGCCGACCAGGGCCGCCAGCGCGCCGATGGATAGGTCCTCGCCGCGCCAGACCTCGTTCTCGTTCATGGCCTTGTCCAGGCGGGCCAGCACCAGGCGATCGGCGGGCGTGAGGTCGAGGGTCTCGGCGGGCTTGGGCGTGGGCGCGGTGTCCGTCGACGCACTGGCCTGGACCAGCACGGGCTCGGCCCGCAGCAGCGCTAGCGCCGAGCCGACGCCCAGCAGCACCTGCGCTATGGCCTGGACCATGCTGGGCAGCACGGGGCCTCTGCCCAGGCCGAAGTCGCAGAGGGTCTGGACCAGCATGTAACCGGTCGCCGCCGCCGCGATCGGCGCGCGCAGGTGTCGCCGTCGCTCGACCAGATCGATCCGCCAGCCGCGCCAGGTCATCAGCATGATGTGCAGGTTGATCGCCAGCGAGACGGCCGCGAAGATCCACCAGGCGACCGCGCGGGCCGGCGAGGGCGGCAGCAGCGCGCCCGGTATCCACAGCGCCAGGACCGTGGCGGGTATGGCGAAGCGCCAGGCCGGAATCTTCGGCTCGTCCTCGAACAGCACCGAACAGAACAGCCACAGCACCCCGGCGGCCATCGAGCTCAGGAACCAGGTCAGCAGGCTGAAGTGCAGATGGGTCGTGTAGTAGAAATGGCTCTCGAAGCCGTGGGCGATGGCGCAGGCCATCAGCAGCACGCCGACCCAGCGTGTCGGGGTCATCTTGCGGCTGGCGGCCAGGGAGACGCCCGTGGCGGCGAACGCGCCGATGGCCACGCCGCGCAGGCCCAGCTCGAGGCCGGAAAGGTCGATATGGGCGGGATCGATCATGGCCGATCATCGTCCGTGCGCCGCGCGAGCCTCAACCCGCGCGGCTGGTCGGAACCCGAAAAGGCTCGCTACTTCTTCTTGGCCTTGTAGGCCTTCACCGCATCCATGGTCTGGGTGACGTGGCCGGCGAAGTTGCCGTCGGTGTAGCTGAATAGGATCTTGTGGTCCGGGGCGATCACGTACGAGGTGCGGTTCGACCACTCGGGCTTCACCGCCAGGGCGACGTCGTAGCTCTTCACCAGGGCGGCGTCGGCGGCGGCGACCGCGAACTTGTCGCGGCAGTGCTCCTTGGAGAAGTCCTTGATGCGGTCGACATTGCCTGCCGTGACGCCGATCACCGTGGCGCCCAGCTTTTCGAACTCAGGCGTGGCCTCGGCGAACTCGTGGGCCTCGGCGGTGCAGCCCGAGGTGTAGGCGGCGGGGAAGAAGTAGAGGACCACAGGGCCCTTCTTCAGCGCCTTGGAGAGCTTGAAGTCGAAGTCGTTGCCGGCCAGCGCGGCCTTGGCGGTGAACTCAGGCGCCTTGTCGCCGACCTTCAGGGCGGCCATGGCGGGGGAGGCGGCGAGCAGGGCGGCGACGCCGAGGCCGGCGATCAGGCGGTTCATGGGGAATCTCCAAACGTCCAGCGGCGCTCCGCAGCCGGCGCGGCGCCAATCTGAACCTCGCGGTGCGGATTGCAAGCCAGCTTGGAGAACGCCGTCGCACTTGCCGGGGAGGGGGCTTTACCCTAACCCTCCCGGCCTTGAATCTACTAGAAACGGAGCGAGCCGCCATGAGCATCGCCTTCATTTTCCCCGGCCAGGGCAGCCAGTCGGTCGGCATGGGCGTCGATCTCGCCGAGGCCTTCGCGTCGGCCCGCGAGGTCTTCCAGGAAGTCGACGACGCCCTGGGCCAGAAGCTGTTCGCCCTGATGAAGGAAGGTCCTGAAGGCGACCTGACCCTGACCGAGAACGCCCAGCCGGCCCTGATGGCCGTTTCGCTGGCCGTGACCCGCACGCTGGAGAAGGAATTCGGCGTCGGGATCGACCGCGCCGCTTTCGTGGCTGGTCACAGCCTGGGCGAATACTCGGCGCTCGCCGCCGCCGGCGCCATCACCCTGGCCGACACCGCCCGTCTGCTGAAGCTGCGCGGCCAGGCCATGCAGCGCGCCGTGCCGGTGGGCGAGGGCGCGATGGCCTCGCTGATTGGTCCCAAGACCGACCTGGCTCTTGCTGAAGCGGCCGCCGCGGCCGGCTCGGAAGTCGGCGTCTGCGTCGTCGCCAACGACAACAACAACGGCAATGTCGTGATCTCCGGCGCCAAGGCCGCGGTCGACAAGGCCATCGAGAAGGCCAAGGAACTGGGCGCGCGGGCCATTCCGCTGAACGTCTCGGCGCCGTTCCACTGCCCGCTGATGCAGCCGGCGGCCGACGAGATGGCAGAAGCCCTGGCCAAGACCACCATTATCGCCCCGCGCGCGCCGCTGGTCGCCAACGTCACTGCCGCCCCGGTCCACGACCCGGACGTCATCCGCAAGCTGCTGGTCGAGCAGGTCACCGGCCGCGTCCGCTGGCGCGAGAGCATGACCTGGCTGGCCGGCGAAGGCGGCGTCACGCGTTTCGCCGAAGCCGGCGCCGGCAAGGTGCTGTCGGGCATGGCCAAGCGCATCGCTCCGGATTCGGAAGCGACGCCGCTGAACACGCCCGCCGATCTCGAAGCCTTCGCGGCCTCGCTCTAATTCACAAGGAAGACCGACACATGTTCGATCTGACCGGCAAGACCGCTCTCGTCACCGGCGCCACCGGCGGCATCGGCGGCGCCATCGCCAAGGCCCTGCATGAGCAAGGCGCGCATGTCGTGCTCTCGGGCACCCGCGAATCGGCTCTCTCGGAGCTGGCCGCCCAGTTCGGCGAGCGCGTCTCGTACGTCGCGGCGAATCTCTCCGACTCGGCCGCCGTCGATGGCCTGGTCGCCAAGGCCGAGGAAGCCGCCGGCGCGCCGCTGGACATCGTCATCGCCAATGCCGGCGTCACCCGTGACGGCCTGATCGTCCGCATGAAGGACGAGGACTGGGAGACCGTGATCAAGGTCAACCTGGAAGGCTATTTCCGCCTGTCCCGCGCGGCCGCCAAGGGCATGATGAAGCGCCGCGCCGGCCGCATCATCGGCATCACCTCGGTGGTGGGCGTGACCGGCAACCCCGGCCAGACCAACTATGCTGCCTCCAAGGCCGGCATGATCGGCTTTTCCAAGGCTCTGGCCCAGGAACTGGCCAGCCGTGGCGTGACCGTCAACTGCGTGGCCCCGGGCTTCATCGCCAGCCCGATGACCGACGCTCTGAACGAGCAGCAGAAGGCGGGCATCCTGTCGACGATTCCCGCCGGCAAGCTGGGCGAGGGGAGCGATATCGCCGCCGCGTGCGTTTTCCTGGCCAGCGATCAGGCAGGCTACGTCACCGGCCAGACCTTGCACGTCAACGGCGGCATGGCCATGATCTGAAACCGCTGAGTTCCTTTAGGCTGGCCGCTAGCAAGCCGAAAAGGAACGTGATAGGCGGTGCCCGACAATTCCTGCGAATAGCGTGGTTTCACTACGCTGCTTGTGGGCCGAAATTTTCATAACGAGGGACTGAACCGAATGTCCGACATTCTCGAGCGCGTGCGTAAGATCGTCATCGAACACCTGGATGCCGATCCCGAGAAGGTCACCGAGAAGGCTTCCTTCATCGACGACCTGGGCGCCGACAGCCTCGACAACGTTGAGCTGGTCATGGCGTTCGAAGAGGAGTTCGACATCGAAATCCCCGACGACGCCGCTGAACACATCCAGACCGTTGGCGACGCCGTGAAGTTCATCACGGAAAAGACCGCCTAAAAGGCGTCGAGTTCGCTAGTCGAACCTGACCATTTCCGCCGCGTCGCACGGGCTCTTGCCATCGTGTGCGCGGCGGTTTTCGTTTGAGGCCCAGAATCTCCAGGAATGGGGATTCGCGAGTGGCGTTGAAGCGGGGGCTTCCCCACATTCCACGTCCCGCATCGAAGGTTTGGGAGTGATACATGCGTAGAGTTGTCGTCACGGGTATCGGCCTGCTGACCCCTCTGGGCCACGGCGTTGACGTGACCTGGAAGAACATCCTCGCCGGTAAGTCCGGCGCCAACCGCATCACCGCCTTCGACCCGACGGACTACGCCTGTAAGGTCGCCTGCGAGGTTCCGCGCGTCGATGGACGCGGCGGCGGCGGCCCGGATGTCGAAGGCAGCTTCGATCCCGACCAGACCATGAGCCCGCGCGACCAGAAGCGCGTGGACGATTTCATTCTCTACGGCATCGCCGCGGCCGACGAGGCCATCAAGGATTCGGGATGGGTTCCCGAGACCGACGAGGACAAGTGGCGCACGGGCGTCATCCTGGGCTCGGGCATCGGCGGCCTGTCGACGATCGCCGACACCGCGCTTGAGCTGGAGGCCAAGGGCCCTCGCCGCGTCAGCCCGTTCTTCATCTCCTCGGCCCTGATCAACCTGATCTCGGGCCAGGTCTCGATCAAGTACGGCTTCAAGGGCCCCAACCACGCGGTCGTCACGGCCTGCGCCACGGGCGCTCACGCCATCGGTGACGCCATGCGCCTGATCAAGTACGGCGACGCCGACGTGATGGTGGCCGGCGGGGCCGAAGCGGCGGTCTGCAAGGTCGGCGTCGCCGGCTTCATCGCCTGCCGCGCCATGTCCACCGAGTGGAACGACACCCCGGAAAAGGCCTCGCGTCCGTATGACAAGGACCGCGACGGCTTCGTCATGGGCGAGGGCGCCGGCGCGCTGGTGCTGGAAGAGTACGAGCACGCCAAGGCCCGCGGCGCGAAGATCTACGCCGAAGTGGTAGGCTACGGCCTGTCGGGCGACGCTCACCACATCACCGCCCCGTCGGAAGACGGCGAAGGCGGCGGCCGGGCCCTTGCGGCGGCGATGAAGGATGCGGGCCTGCAGCCCTCGGACATCGACTACGTCAACGCCCACGGCACCTCGACCATGGCCGACGGCCTGGAAGCCGGCGCCGTCGAGCGCTTCCTGGGCGACCACGCCAAGAACGTCGTCATGTCCTCGACCAAGTCGATGACGGGCCACCTGCTGGGCGCAGCCGGGGCGATCGAGGGGATCTTCTCGATCCTGGCGATCCGTGACCAGATCGCCCCGCCGACCATCAACCTCGACAATCCCGACGTGAACGTCGCCATGAACCTGGCTCCGAACAAGGCCGTGCCGATGAAGATCGACGTGGCCGTGTCGAACAGCTTCGGCTTCGGCGGCACCAACGCCACCGTGGTGTTCAAGAAGGTCTCGTGAGCAAGAAGCCGCCAACCCCACCTCGCGCCCCCCGCAAAGCGCCCGCTCGGGCGAATCGTCGCGAAACCGCGTCCGTGGGGCGGCGGCTGATCCGCGCCTTCTTCGGCGCCGTCACGACCCTGATCGTGATCGGCATGGTCGCCATTCTCGGCGCGGCCTGGGTCTATAACGGCCCGGGTCCCGCCGCGAAGGCCGGCGACAAGACCACCGTCGTGCTGCGCAAGGGCGCCAGCCTGCCGGAGATCGCCTCGGCCCTGGAGCAGGGCGGGGTGATCCGCTCGAACTCCATCTTCATGACCGCCGCCAAGGTCACGGGCGCGGCCCGCACGCTGAAGGCCGGCGAGTACGAATTCGATAGCCGCGCCTCGATGGCCCAGGTGCTGGACGCCATCCGCCGCGGCCGCATCGTCCGCCACTGGATCACCATCCCCGAGGGGCTGACCTCGGACATGGTGATGGACATCCTCAACAAGTCCGACCTGCTGGCCGGCGACGCGGCGACCCCGCCCGAGGGCGCGATCCTGCCCGAGACCTACGAGGTCCAGCGCGGCGAGGACCGCGCCGCCGTGCTCAAGCACATGATGGACGCGCGCGACAAGCTGGTGAACCAGCTGTGGGCCAACCGCCAGTCGGGCCTGCCGTACCAGTCGAAGGAAGAGGCCGTGACCATGGCCTCGATCGTCGAGAAGGAGACGGGCTACAAGGGTGAGCGTCCGCAGGTCGCCGCCGTGTTCATCAACCGCCTGCGCACCGGCATGCGCCTGGATACCGACCCGACCGTGATCTACGGCATCTCGCGCGGTCGCCCGCTGGGTCGCGGCCTGCGCCGGTCGGAGCTGGACACGCCGACGCCCTACAACACCTACAAGATCGACGGCCTGCCGCCGACGCCGATCGCCAATCCGGGCCGCGCGGCCTTGGAAGCGGCGCTGAACCCGGCCAAGACCAACGACCTCTATTTCGTCGCCGACGGCACGGGCGGCCACGTGTTCGCTTCCACCCTGGAACAGCACAACGCCAATGTCGCCAAGTGGCGGGTGATCGAACGCGACCGCGCCAACGCCAACGTGCCCGTGGTGCCGGCCCCGCCGGCCGCCAAGCCGCTGGCGGGGAACTGATCGGTGCCGATCTCGGGGATGACGGGCTTTGCCCGGGTCGAGGGCGCGCACGGCGCCTGGACCTGGGCGGTTGAGGCGCGCAGCGTCAACGGCCGCAACCTCGAGACCCGCTTCAGAGGCCCGCCCGGCTTCGAAAGCCTGGAACGCACCGCGCGTGAAGGCTCGCAAGGCCGCTTCCAGCGCGGCCAGCTGACGGTCAACGTCCAGGCCAAGCGCGCCGAAACCTCGGGCGAGACCCAGGTCAATATCGCGACGCTGGAGCGCTATCTGAAGGCTGGTGACCCCTATGTCGCCACCGGCATGGTCGCCAAGCCCACCCTTGACGGCTTGCTGGCTCTGAAGGGCGTCATCGAGGCCCGCGAGGACGAGGACGACGCCGAGACCCGCACCGCCGTCGAGGCCGCCATGGCCGCTTCGATCGTTCAGGCCCTGGACGGCTTGAAGGTGGCGCGCCAGGAAGAGGGCGCGGCGCTGGATCCGGTGCTAAACGGTCTGGTCGACAAGATCGAGGACCTGACCGCCCAGGCCGAGCGCGAGGCCGCCGGCCAGCCTGCCGTGCTGAAGGAACGCTTCGCCCGCCGCATGACCGACTTGGTCGGCGAGGCCGCCAGCGAAGAGCGCATCGTCCAGGAAGCCGCCGCCCAGGCCGTGAAGGCCGATGTGCGCGAGGAGCTCGACCGCTTGGCCAGCCACGTGGTGGCGGCGCGCGGGCTGCTGTCGGGCGAGGGGGCGTCAGGCCGCCGGCTCGACTTCCTCTCCCAGGAATTCATGCGAGAATCCAATACCCTCTGCTCGAAATCGGCCCTGACTGCCCTGACCGCGATCGGTCTGGAGCTAAAGGCCGTGATCGAGCAGTTCCGTGAGCAGGTCCAGAACGTTGAATAAGCCCCACCACAACACCCGCGGCCTGCTGCTGATGGTCGTCGCCCCCTCGGGCGTCGGCAAGACCTCGCTGACCCGCCGCCTGGTGGCCGACCACAACGACCTGCACCTGTCGATCAGCTACACGACGCGCGAGCCGCGTCCGGGCGAGCATCACGGCCGCGACTATCACTTCACGACGCGGGACGAGTTCCAGGCGCTGATCGACCAGAACGCCTTCCTGGAGTGGGCTGAGGTCTACGGAAACTTCTACGGCAGCCCCAAGCCGCCGATCATGGCCGCGCTGGAGCGGGGCGAGAGCGCGCTGTTCGACATCGACTTCCAGGGCGCCATGAAGGTGCACGCCCAGGCCCAGCAGGACAGCGTTCTGGTCTACATCCTGCCGCCGTCGCTGGCCGAGATGAGTCGCCGCCTGCACGCGCGCAGCCAGGACAGCGAAGAGGTGATCCACCGTCGCCTGTCACGCGCCAAGGACGAAGTCGCCGCCTGGGAGCAGTTCGACTACGTCATTCTCAATGATGATTTCGACCGCGCCTACGCGGACCTGGCCCACATCTATCACGCCGAACGTCTGAAGCGGGCTCGCAACCCGTGGATCGGCGACCTGGTGGGCGATCTCCTCAAGGAAGAGATCTAGGCGGAGAAGCAGTCCTCGTCCTTCGACAAGCTCAGGATGAGGACTAC
>JAEXJH010000147.1 GCA_023445955.1 Pseudomonadota bacterium | reverse complement strand
CTTCGATCCCGGCACCATCGCGGGCTGGAAGGGCGCCTTCGCCAGCGCCGGTCCGGCCGGGATCGTGCTGGTCGTGGCGCCGCTGGCCAGCTTCGCGATCCTGATCTGGCTGTCCCTGCGCCTGTCGCTGTCGGCGCCGGCCACGGTCGAGCAGTCGGGCGTGCGGGTGCTGAGCGCCTTTCCGCTGACCAAGGGCCGCGTGCCGACCCTGTTCGTCGTCGGCCTGGCCATCGTCGTGCCGATGATGGCGCTCAGCGCGCTGCTGACCCTCGCGCCCGGCCAGAGCCTGGTCGTGGCCGCGATCCTAGCCGCGGTCGCCTATTTCTACGCCATGCCGGCCTGGGCCGGGTCGCTGGCCCATTTCTACCGCGCCAGCGCGGTCACGCAGGAAGCCTAGATGTCCGTCCGCCCCGTCGACGCCGCCCTCGAAGGCCTCAGCACCATGCGGCGCAAGCCGTTGGCCGTGCTGGCCTGGGCGACCTTCTCTCTGGTCATGCTGCCGATCCTGGGTCTGCTGGTGAAGATCGTGCTGGGCGACGAGGGGCGCGCGGCCCTGGCCGGCCGCGTCGGGTCGGCTGACCCGCGCGAGATCCTCGATCTGGTCACCCATCTGGGCGGGGTGATGGTGCTGCTGATCGCCGTGGCGCTGGCCCTGTCCTCGGTGCTGCAGGCGGCGATCATCCGCTCGGTGATCGAGCCCGCCAACAACCGCTTCGCCTATCTGCGCCTGGGCAAGGAGGAGCTGCAGCTCCTGATCGTCTCGCTGATCACCTGGGCCGCGGCCCTGGGCGTGACGGTGATCCCGTCGGGCGCGGTGGTGCTGGGCGCGTCGCTGCTGTCGGGCGCGGCGGCCGGCTGGTTCGCCACCCTGGGCGGCCTGGCGGTGATCGGCCTGTCGCTATGGGTGGCCGTGCGCCTGTCGCTGCTGGGCCCGCACGCCTTCTCGCATCACCACATCGACATCCGCGAGGCCTGGGTGCAGACCCACGGCCAGTTCCTGCGCCTGCTGGGCATGTACGTCATGGCCATCGTCCTGGCGGCGGTCGTGTCGCTGATCCAGACGACGGTGTCGGGCGTCGTCGGCAATGTGATCGGCGGCGGCGTCGATCCCCTGGGCGGCGCGGCGGGCAGCCACCCGCGCCTGATCCTGATGCTGCTGGCCAACCTGCTGCTGGCGCCGATCTTCCTGACCCTGCAGACGGTGATCCTGGTCGCCGCCCCGGCCAAGGCGTTCGCCCAGCTGAACCAGGACGAGATCGACGCCGGGCTGCACGACTAGGCGGAAGCCGAGGGCCTCGCCGCCATCCGTTCGCGCCAGGCCAGCACGTGCTTGGCTTCCGCCGGCGTGTGCAGCCCCGTGAAGTCGGCGAAGTCCAGCGTGGTCTGGGCGGTGATGTCGGCCATCGTATAGGTCTCGCCGGCCAGGTAGGGCCGGCCGTCGGCCAGTTCGCGGTCCAGCCACAGCTGGGCCTTCTCGACCACCTCGCGGTTGGACTCCCCGAACTCGACGTTCTGCTTCAGCAGGCGCGCGGTCAGCGGGTGGGCGTGGCGCCAGAACATGCCGACCGGCACCATCAGCCGGAACTCGGCCCGCCGGGTCCACATCTCGACCTGGGCCTGTTCCAGCGCCGAACCGCCGAACAGGGGCGGGGAGGGGTGCAGCACCTCGAAATAGCGGCAGATGGCGACGGTCTCGCTGATCGTGGTTCCATCGTCGAGCTCCAGGGTCGGCACCTGGCCCAGGCTGTTGCGCGCCAGGTGTTCGGGCGACTTGTGGCCGCCCTGGCGCATGCCGATCTGGATTTCGGGAACCTCGACGCCTTTCTCGGCCAGAAAGATCCGCACGCGGCGCGGATTGGGCGCCGGCATGGCTTCGCCATAGAGTTTCATGATGTCCTCCCCATATTTTAAACAGATGTTAGAGGCGTCCGCCGCCGCGCCGCAAGCCCGTGCGAATAAAGCCGTCTCGGCCCTGTCGGAGCATCGCGAACCTGTTTAGCCTTGAGGGCTACGCCTTCCGAAGAGCCCCACATGTCCAAGTTCTCCGCCTCCGACGCAGCCTTTTCCGGTTTCCGGCTCGTGCGGGAGAACCTGAAGACGGTCGCCATCTGGGCGGTGGGAATGACGGTGCTGTCGCTGATCTCGAACGTGCTGGCGATCCAGTTCTTCGGCGTCCAGATGCAGGCCGTCGTCACCTACCTGTCGGACACCACCACGCCGGACCCGGAAGTGTTCGCCAGCCACCTCTCGAACCTGGCGCCGATGATGCTGTGGACGCTGCCCTACAGCTTCATCATGAACGGCGTGATCTTCGCCGCCCTGAACCGCCTGGTGCTGCGCCATGACGACAGCAAGACCGCCTATGTGCGGCTTGGCGCGCAGGAGCTGCGTCAGGCGTCCGTGTGGTTCCTGATGGTCCTGTCGGTGATGAGCGTGCTGTTCTTCGGGTCCGCCCTGGCGGGTTTCCTGGGCGGTCTGGGCGGCGCGATGGGCGCGTTCCTGGCGCTTCTGACCGTGCTGGGATCGATCGGCGGGGCGGTCTATCTGGCCGTGCGGCTGTCGTTCGCCTCGCCCGTCACCTTCGACACCGGCCGGTTCACCCTGTTCCGCTCGCTGCCAGAGACCAAGGGGCTCTTCTGGCCGCTGTTCGGCGCCTATCTGCTGGGCGTGGTGATGAGCCTGATCGTCGTGCTGCTGCTGATGATGATCGTCTACGCGATCGGCCTGATCGCCTCGGGCGACCTGGCGGCCACCGGCAAGATGATGCGCTCAGACAGCAGCTCGCTGCAGGCCTATTTCACGCCCGCGGGCGTCGTGCGGACGCTGTTCGCGGGCCTGATCTCGGTGCTGACGACCATGATCGTCTTCAGCCCGGCGCCGGCGATCTATCGCGAGCTCAAGGATCGCCGGACCGGCGCCGAGACCACGGGCGGCTGGTAACGAAAAAGGCCCCGGAGACCGATCTCCGGGGCCTTCGTTTTCTAGGCGCGTTTCGCCTTCTTCAGCTCGGCCACCCGCGCCTTGCGGCGCTCCTCGTGGCGGTCCAGCAGCTCCTTCAGATAGCGGCCGGTCCAGCTGGCCTCGACCTTGGCCACGTCCTGCGGCGAGCCGGTCGCG
>JAEXJH010000146.1 GCA_023445955.1 Pseudomonadota bacterium | reverse complement strand
GCCATGCCGACACTGCCCGGGTGCTGTCGCTGATGACCCTGATCATGGGCCTGGCGCCGGTTCTGGCCCCGCAGCTTGGCGGCGCGGTGCAGTTCTTCGCCGGCTGGCGCGGGGTGTTCTGGACGCTCGCGGGCTTTGGGATCGTCATCGGCCTGTGGGTAAGCGTCGCGCTGACGGAGTCCCGCTCGGCCGAGACCGAGGCCCAGGCCCGGGGCGAGAACCCGCTGCGCGCCTATATCGCCCTGTTCGGTATGCGCCGGCTGGTGGGCTACGCGATCGCCGGCGCGCTGAACGGGGCGGTGCTGTTCACCTACATCTCGGGCGCGCCGGACCTGGTGATGGGGACCTACGGTCACACGCCGCTGGTCTTCAACCTGATCTTCGCCTTCAACGCCGTCGGCATCATCGGCGCCAGCCAAGTCAACCGCCTGCTGCTGCGCCGCAATCTGCCCGACGAGGTGCTGAGCAAGGCCAGCATCGCCTCGATCGTCGCAGCCTTCCTGTTGACCATCGCGGCGTGGACGGGCTGGGGCGGGCAGTGGACGGTGCTGCCGCTGCTGTTCGCGGCGCTGTCGATCTATGGCCTGATGGGCGGCAACACCATGGCCGGGGCGCTCAGCGTCGACCCGCGCCGGGCCGGCTCGATCTCGGCCCTGATGGGCTCGGCCTCGTTCGGGGCAGGGGCGTTGGCGTCATGGGCCGGCGGCCTGCTGCATGACGGCACGGCCAAGCCGGTCGCCGCCGTGATGTTCGCCTGCCTGGTCGGTTCGGCCCTGGCGATCTTCTTCCTGGCCTTGCCGGGCGGAGAGAAGCGTCAGGCCTGAGACGGCATCGAGAAGCCGCGCCAGGCCATCAGCGCCCAGGCGGCCATGAACGACAGCCCGCCGATCGGGGTGATCGCGCCCAGGATCTTCGGCGCGCCCAGCGCCATGGCGTAGAGCGAGCCCGAAAACACCAGGGTCCCGACGAAGAACAGGGCCGTGACCAGCCCCATGCCCTTGGCCCCGGCGCGGTGCAGGGCGAAGGCCCCGAACACCGCCAGGGCGTGGAACATCTGGTACTGGGCGCCGGTCTTCAGCCACTCAACGGCCTTCCAGCTTTCGATGCCGTGGGCGGCGAACGCGCCGAAGGCCACAGACAGCAGGCCGCTCAGCGCCGCCAGGCCTGTCCAGGTCCGGGGAGTCCATCCCTCCATCGGCTTACGCTCCGTCACCGTTGCAATCGTCGAGCGCGACCTTAACGTCGATCATCTGGACGTAAAGCAAAGCCGGCTGCGTAAGCAGTCAGAGCCTCGCGCGTCCAGAAGGGAGGACGGCATGGCGCTCACCTGGGGCGACGATTACCCGATCCATCAGACGCCCGAGCCCGTGGCCTATGCCGGGACGGATCGGAACTTCTACGACCGCTACTTCTTCAACGGCTACGCGCCAACTGGCGACGGTAGCGACCTGTTTTTCGCCGCGGCGTTCGGGGTCTATCCGCATCTCAACATCGCCGACGCCGCCTTCTGCGTGATGAAGGACGGCAAGCAGGTCAATCTCCACGCCAGCCGCTGGCTGCAGATGGAGCGGATGGACCTGACGGTCGGGCCGATCGCCATCGACGTGCTTCAACCCCTGCAGCGCCTGAAGCTGACCGTGGCCGCGCCTGAGCAGGGCATCGCCGCCGAGATCGTCTTCGAGGGCCGGTCCTTCCCGATCGAGGAGCCGCGCTTTGTCCGCCGCAACGGTCCGCGCACGCTGCTGGACTACACCCGCCTGACCCAGAACGGTCGCTACAGCGGCTGGATCGAGGTCGACGGTGTGCGGACCGTCGTCGATGGCTTCGTCGGCACCCGCGACCGCTCGTGGGGCGTGCGGCCCGTCGGCGCGCGCGACGCCCAGGAGCTGGCGCCGCCGGCCTTGCCGCAGTTCTTCTGGCTGTGGGCGCCGTGCAATTTCGAGGATGGCAGCCTGTTCTTCCACACCAATGACGACGAGCTGGGCCGGGCTTGGAACCGTCGCGCGCTGTGGCTGGAAGACGGCGGTCGAGAGGACCACTTCGGCGGTTTCGCCCAATCGTCCTGCGCCATCGACTGGAAGAGCGGCACGCGCCACGCCGCCGCCGCGACCCTGGACCTCGGGGCCGACGGTTCGATGACCATCGCGCCGAAGACCGAGTTCTTCATGCTGGGCCTGGGCTACAACCACCCCGTCTGGGGCCACGGCCTGAACCACGGCGCGCTGAAGGTCGAGCGCGAGGACTTCGTGACCGCCGACCTGGACCGCAAGATGCCGCACCTGCTGCACGTGCAGGCGATCAGCGACGTGACCTATGTCGATGGCGCTGGCCGAACGCGAAAGGGCAGGGGCGTCTTCGAGCAGCTGGCCATCGGGCCGCACGCGACCTCGGGCTTCGCCTCGATCCTGGACATGGCGCCTTGAGCGGCCTGGCGGAACGCCTTCAGGCGTATCTGACCCGGACCTGGGGCCAGCCGGTCACCGTCGCCGACCTCTCGCGCATCCCCGGCGGGGCCAGCCGTGAGACCTATCGCTTCGTGGCCAATGCGGGCGGGGAGGCCAGGCCTCTGATCCTGCGCCGCGACCCGCCCGGCAGCCTGATCGAGACCGATCGCAGCCTGGAATACCTCGCCCTGGAGAGCTTCCACGACCGCGTGCCCGCGCCGCGGCCGGTGGCGATGGACGCCGTAGGCGCGGAACTGGAGCGGCCGTTCTTCATCATGGAGCGGGTCGAGGGCGGGGCGGTGGCCTCGCCGTTCACGGTCATGCCCTATGGCGCGCACGCCCGGACCATCGGCGAGGCGTTCTTCGACATCCTGGGTCGGATCGCGGCGGCGGATCCCGCCGGCCTGCCGCTCGCCAAGGCCGCTGAGCTCCCGGCGCCGCAAGACTGCTGGCGGATCGCCATCGATCACTGGGCGGCCGTCATCGAGGCCGACGAGCAGCATCCGCAGCCGATCGTCCGCGCCGCCATCCGCGCCCTGCGCCGCAAGCCGCCGCCGCCTCCAGCTGCGGTGCGGGTGGTGCACGGCGACTATCGCGGCGGCAACTTCCTGCACGCGCCCGACGGGGCGATCCTGGCGGTGCTGGACTGGGAGATGGTGCATCTGGGCGATCCGCTGGAGGACCTGGCCTGGGCCATTGACCCGCTATGGAACCCGTTCGATGCGACGACCGTCGCCGCCATGATCCCGCGCGACGAGGCCTTGGCCATCTGGTCGAAGGCCAGCAGCCTTTCGGTCGACGAGAACGCCCTGGCCTGGTGGTCGCTGTTCGCGGCCGTGAAGGGTCAGGCGATCTGGACCTCGGCGGCCAAGGAATATCGCGACGGCGGCTTCAAGGAGCCGATCCTGGCGGTGTCGGGCTGGTACACCGCCCGCCGCCATGACGAGATCCTGGCCGCCGCTCTGATGCGCCTGGAGGGCCTGTCATGACGCCCAGCCTGCCCGACATCCTGGTCGGCAACTTCATGTGCATGGCCGATCCTGGCCCGCCCGAGCAGCAGGGCGAGTTCATGGCCGGCAAGGTCGGCCTTGTGGCGCTGCTGTCGCTGCTGGCGGCCCAGGAGGCCGAGCGCGGAGCGGCGTCGCGGGTGACCGAGAACGCTCTGATCCGTGCGGCGCTGACCGAGGCGGCGGCCGACTACGGGCTGGAGGTCGCCATCCTTCCGTCTACGGACGACGTGACTTTTTTGGCCTTAGACCGGGTCAACGCGGCGCTGCGCACGGCGCTGATCGGCTTGCACGAGGCGGTTGAGGCGCGGGACGACACGGCGCGTCACCACGCCATCCTGCGGCTCTATGTGAGGATGGCCGACCTGCGACGGCTAGACCTGCCGCCGCTGCCGGCGCGGTAGACGCCGCTATCTGTGCTTGTTGTGCTGGGCCTGCTCGGCGGGCGAGATGTCCAGCGGGGCAGGCGCGGCGGCGTTGTAGGCGCCGGTCTGGTGCAGGTCCATCACCACGCTGCGGTGGCCCTCCCAGATCATGTGCAGGGCGACATAGAGCACGATCGCCAGGCCGACGAAGCCGATCCAGCGGTGCTTGTGCAGCAGGTTGGCGATGGCGTTGGCCGCCAGGCCCATCAGCGCGATCGACAGCAGCAGGCCAAAGACCAGGATGCCGGGATGCTCGCGCGCGGCGCCGGCCACGGCCAGCACGTTGTCCAGCGACATCGAGACGTCGGCGATCAGCACCTGCAGGAAGGCCTGCTTGAATGACTTGGGCTGACGGGTCAAGGCGTCGGCCGCGGTGTCGGCGTCCTCGTGGGCCTGCTCGCGCAGCTCGCGCCACATCTTCCAGCAGACCCACAGCAGCAGCAGGCCGCCGGCCAGCAGCAGGCCGATGACGCCCAGCAGCCAGGTGGTGATCAGGGCGAAGCTGATCCGCAGGACGACCGCGGCGCCCAGGCCGTACAGGATGACCTTCTTGCGATCCTTGGGCGGCAGGCCGCCGGCGGCCAGGCCCACGGCCACGGCGTTGTCGCCGGCCAGGACCAGGTCGATCATCAGGACTTGCAGCAGGGCCGTCAGTGGACCTTGCAGGCCGCCCAGGTGGGCCGTCAGAGCTTCGAACATGTACACTCAATGCGGTGAGGCGCTTGGTGATGCAA
>JAEXJH010000145.1 GCA_023445955.1 Pseudomonadota bacterium | reverse complement strand
CTATGTCGGCGCGGGCGAGGCGGGGGCGGGGCGCAACGCCGGCTATGCCGCGCCGGGGCAGGGGAGCCTGGATCTGGAAGCGCGGGTCCTTTACGGCCGCTCGGCCCACTGGAAGGGCCGCGAGGTGTTCGTCGACCTGGAGGCCGCGCGGCTGAAGCGCCAGGGTCTTGCCGACGAAACACGCATCGACGCCACGCTGGGCGTCAGGCCCGCGAAAAGGTGGCTGATCCTGGCCCAGACCTATGGCGGCCAGGCCGACCGGAGCCCGGTCCGCTCGCGCTGGATCAAGAGCGAGCTGTCCGTCGTCCGCGCGGTCGGCGACTGGAGCTTGCAGGCCGGCTGGCGTGATACGCCCCAGGGGCGAGAGACGGCGCGGGATCGCGGCTTTGTACTCGCTGTGTGGCGGAAGCTATAGCTTGTTTCAGGTTTGCAACAGTCGGTCATCCGGCTGTCACTGGACGTCGCTTTAGGCTGCGGTCATATCTTCGCCGAATTCCGCCGACTCCTCCCGGCGTGCTGGAGCCGTTACTTGATCCGTAGGCACTTTTTCCTCGTGGTGGCCCTGGCCGCCGTTGTCCTGATGCTGGTGATCGGCGGGTGGAAGCTGGCCTTTGGCTCCAAGGACGCCAGCAAGGCTGGCGGCGGCGGACGGGCGACCAACGTCTCGCAGATGGTGGTCGGCGAGCGTCCGTTCACGGATCGGATCGAAGTGCTGGGCGCGGCCAAGGGCCGTCAGTCAGTGACGATCACCTCCAACACGCCCGAACTGATCACCGCCGTGCACTTCACGGACGGCGAGACCGTGCGCAAGGGCCAGGTTCTGGTCGAGCTGAAGGCTGACCAGGAAGACGCCGGCATCTCGGAAGCCAGGGCGCGCCTGGCCCAGGCCGAACGCGACTATGCCCGCTGGAAGACCCTGGCCGACAAGGGCATCGCCCCGCGCGCCACGGCCGAACAGTACCTGGCGTCGCTGGATGTGGCCAAGGCCGCCGTCGGCACCGCCCAGGCCCAGAAGCTGGACCGTGTGCTGCGCGCGCCGTTCTCGGGTCGGGTCGGCATCTCGGACGTCGCGCCGGGCATGCTGATCGCCGCCGGCACCCCGATCGTCAGCCTGGACGACGCCTCGGTCATCCGCGTCGATTTCTCGGTGCCGGATCGCTACCTCTCGACGCTGCGCATCGGCCTGCCGATCGCCGCGCGTCCCGACGCCCTGCCGGGCGAGACCTTCCAGGGCAAGATCGCCCAGATCGACACCCGCATCGACCCGGCCACCCGCGCCATCAAGGCCCGCGCCGAGTTCCCGAACGCCGGCGGCCGCCTGAAGCCGGGCATGCTGGTCAAGGTCTCGATCGACCAGGGCGTCCGCAACGGCGTCGCCGTGCCGGAAGCGGCCGTGCAGTTCGAGGGCAGCCAGGCTTCGGTCTACCGCATCGCCAAAGGACCAAAGGGCCTGATCGCGCGTCGCACCGACGTCGACACGGGCCTCAGCGAAGGCGGCTTCATCGAGATCCGCGCGGGCGTCAATAAAGGCGACAAGATCGTCGCCGATGGCCTGAACCGCATCCAGGACGGCGCTCCGATCGGCGGCGGCAAGGGCGGTGGTAAGCCTGGCGACAAGCAGGGCGACGGCAAGAAGACCCAAGGCCAAAAGACCGAAAGCAAGGCCGGCTGATGCTGTCCGACCTTTCCGTCCGTCGTCCGGTCTTCGCCGCCGTCGCGGCGATCATTCTCTGCGTCATCGGCCTGGCGGCCTACACCTCGCTGCCGATCCGCGAGCTGCCCAGCGTCGATCCGCCCGTGGTGTCGATCTCGACCAGCTATCGCGGCGCCTCGGCCGAAGTCATCGAAGAGCGCATCACTCAGGTGATCGAGCGCCAGGTGGCCGGCATCCAGGGCATCGACCGCGTGAACTCCAGCAGCCGTGACGGCCGCTCGCAGATCACCATCACCTTCAACCTCGACCGCGACCTGGACGCGGCCGCCAACGACGTGCGCGACGCCGTCAGCCGGGTGACGGCCAATCTGCCCGACCAGGCCGACCCGCCGCAGATCGCCAAGGCCAACGCCGACGCCTCGCCGATCATCATCCTGAACCTGACCTCGACCACGCTGGATCCGCTGCAGCTGGCCGACTATGCCGACCGCTACCTGGTCGAGCGGATGTCGACTATCGACGGCGTGGCCCAGGCCAACCTGTTCGGGGCCAAGATCTACGCCATGCGCATCTGGCTGGACGCCAACCAGATGGCCGCGCGCGGGATCTCGGTCGACGACGTCGAGAGCGCGCTGAACGCCCAGAACCTGGAACTGCCGGCCGGTTCGCTGGAAAGCAGCGCCAAGGACTACACGATCCGCGTGGCGCGCAGCTATTCCAAGCCCGAGGATTTCGCCCGCCTGCCGCTGCGTGCGGCCGACAGCTCCGGCTTCGTGCTGCGGCTAGGCGACGTGGCCCGCATCGAGGAAGGCGCCGACGAGCGCCGTCGTCTGTTCCGCGGCAACGGCGTCGACCAGGTCGGCATCGGCCTGACGCGTCAGTCGCAAGCCAACGACGTCGCCATCTCCGAGGCCGTCCGCAAGGAAGTCGACCTCATCAACGAAAGCCTGCCGCCCGGCACCAAGATGGTCGTGGCCGTGGACAACTCGGTGTTCACCGCCGAGGCCATCCACGAGGTGTGGATCACCATGGCCATGTCGATCGGCCTGGTCGTGCTGGTCAACCTGATCTTCCTGGGCAGCTGGCGCTCGGCCATGATCCCCTCGATCGTCGCGCCGATCTGCATCCTGTCGACCTTCATCGTCCTGGCGCCGCTGGGCTTCTCGCTGAACCTTCTGACCCTGCTGGCCTTGGTGCTGGCCGTCGGCCTGGTCGTCGACGACGCCATCGTCGTGGTCGAGAACATCCAGCGCCGGGTGGACGAGGGCGAGCCGGCCCTGGTCGCCGCCGAGCGCGGCACCCGCCAAGTGTTCTTCGCCGTCGTCGCCACCACGATCGTGCTGATCTCGGTGTTCGCCCCGCTGATGTTCCTGCCCGGCTATATCGGCCGCCTGTTCGTCGAGCTGGCCGTGGCCATCGCCGCCGCCGTCGCCTTCTCGGCCCTGCTGGCTCTGTCGCTGTCGCCGATGATGGCCTCCAAGCTGCTGAAGCCCGCGCATGGCGAGGGCTGGCTGGCCAAGCGGGTCGACCGGGCGATGGACGCGCTGAAGAACTCGTACCGGGCGTCGCTGGAAGGCATCCTGGGCGGCTGGTCGGCGGCGATCGCCGGCGTGCTGGTGGTGGTGCTGGCCGGCTTCGCAGCCCTGCTGTTCGTCAGCCTGCCCAAGGAGCTGGTGCCGCCGGAAGACCGCGGCCGGGTCGACGTGGCCATCAACGGCCCGGAAGGCGCCGGCTACGACTACACCCTGGGCATCGGCCTGAAGGTCGAGAAGATCGTCGACAAGTACCGCCAGGAAGGCGTCGCCGAGCGCATCCTGCTGACCATCCCGCGCTTTGGCGGCAACTCGTTCAACAGCGGCAACAGCGTCGTCGTGATGAAGCCCTGGGGCGAGCGCAAGAAGACCGCCGACGAGGTGGCCGCCGAGCTGAACAAGGACCTCTCCAAGATCACCAGCGTGCGGGCCGTGGCCAGCGTGCGCGGTCCGTTCCAGCGGGGCGGCGGTGGCGGCGGGGGCGGCGGCACCAATGTCGACCTGATCGCCGTCGGCAACGACTACGTCCAGCTGGCCGAGTGGCTGAAGCCGATCCTGGCCGACGCGCAAGGCAATCCGGGGTTCGCCCGTCCGCGTCTCGATTATGAGCCGACCTCGCCGCGCCTGTCGGTGCAGATCGACCAGGACAAGGCTGCCACGCTGGGCGTCTCGGCCCAGTCGATCGGGCGGGCGCTGGAGACGATGTTCGGTTCGCGCCGGGCCACGACCTACATCAAGAACGGCCAGGAATATGACGTCATCCTGCAGACCAATCTCGACCAGCGTCGCAGCGTCGAGGACCTGAACCGGCTGAACGTCCGCACCAGCTCCGGCGCGCTTGTGCCGCTGTCGACCGTGGTGACCACGCAGCTTCGCGGCGACACCCCGGACCGCCCGCGCGTCGACCGCCTGCGCTCGGTCACCCTGACCACCCAGCTGAACCCCGGCTACACCGTCGAGGACGCCGTGCGCTTCCTACGCGAGGAAGCCGACCAGCGTCCGACGCCCGGCATCAGCATCAAATGGGGCGGCCAGGCCAAGGACTACCTGGAAGGCTCGGGCGGTATCGCCATCGCCTTCGGCCTGGCCCTGCTTCTGGTGTTCCTGGTGCTGGCCGCGCAGTTCGAAAGCTGGATCCACCCGGCCGTGATCATGCTGACCGTGCCGCTGGCGGCGCTGGGCGGGCTGTTTGGCCTGCTGGTGATGGGTTCGACCATCAACACCTACAGCCAGATCGGCCTGATCATCCTGATCGGCATCGCCACCAAGAACGGCATCCTGATCGTCGAGTTCGCCAACCAGCTGCGCGACGAAGGCCTGACCGTGCGCGAGGCGGTGATCGAGGCGGCGGCCCTGCGCCTGCGTCCGATCATCATGACCTCGATCTCGGCCGCCATGGGCGCCCTGCCGCTGATGCTGTGGGCGGGCGCTGGCGCGGGCAGCCGCAAGACGATCGGCTCGGTCATCTTCATGGGCTCGATCTTCGCGACCCTGCTGACGCTCTTCATCGTTCCGGTGTTCTATGACCTGCTCGCGCGCTTTACGAAGTCGCCGGAGTGGACGGCGCGCCAGATCGAAGAGTATGAAGCCCGCGAGAAGAGCGGTGAGGGGCAAACCTCACCGGCGTAAACCGGTGAGGAAGCATGGCTGACGGCTCTCTGACGGCCAAGCGGCAGGAAATCGCTCTGCTGCGCCGTCTCGAGGAACGGATTCTCTGGCTGGCGTCGTGGACCATCCACAACGCCAACCATATCCGTGAAAGCCGCGACGGCCTGAAGGTCGGCGGACACCAGGCGTCCAGCGCCTCGTGCGCCACCATCCTGACCGCGCTCTACATGAAGGCGCTGCGGCCGCAGGACCGGGTGGCGGTCAAGCCGCACGCCAGCCCGATCTTCCACGCCATCCAGCACCTGTTCGGCCGCCAGACGCTCGACAATCTACAGCGCTTCAGGGCGCTGGGCGGGGCGCAGTCCTATCCCTCGCGCACCAAGGACGTGGACGACATCGACTTCTCGACGGGCTCGGTCGGCCTGGGCGTGGCCATGACCGCCTTCGCCTCGCTGGCCCAGGACTACCTGGCCGCGCGCGGCTCGGTGAAGCCCGAGAAGATGGGCCGGATGATCTCGCTGCTGGGCGACGCCGAGCTGGACGAGGGCAACATCTACGAAGCCCTGATCGAGGCCTGCAAGCACGACATCCGCAACACCTGGTGGATCGTGGACTACAACCGCCAGAGCCTGGACGCGACCACCCAGGACCGGATGTTCACCCGCTATGGCGAGATCTTCGAGGCCGCCGGCTGGCAGGTCGAGACGCTGAAGTGGTCCAAGCGCCAGCGCGAGGCCTTCGCCAAGCCGGGCGGCGACAAACTGCACGAATGGATCGAGACCGCGCCCAACGACTTGTTCGCGGCGCTGAGCTATCAGGGCGGCGCGGCGTGGCGGGAACGGCTGACGACGGACCTGGCCGATAGCCCCAAGACCCTGGAGTTGATCACGTCCTACAAGGACGTCGACCTGGCCGAACTCATGACCGAACTGGGCGGCCACTGCCTGGAGACCCTGCTGGAGGCCTTCGAGAAGGCGGGGCAGGACGACCGGCCGCGCTTCTTCATCGCCTACACCGTCAAGGGCCTGCGCCTGCCGTTCCAGGGCCACAAGGACAACCACGCCGGCCTGATGACCCCGGCCCAGATCGCCGAGCTGCGCGAGCGCCTGGGTGTCGTCGAGGGCGAGGAGTGGGACCCGCTGTCGGGCCTGTCGGCCGCCGAGCGTACGGCGCTTAAAGGTCTCGTCGCCCGCGCCCCGTTCGCCGCCGAGGTCGAGCGCAACCACGACGCCCCGCTCATCCAGACCCCGACCGCCGACGAGCTGCTGGCGGCGGTGACCGGCGGCAAGAACGACGGCGAGCAGTCGACCCAGGCCGCCTTCGGCAAAGTGATGTTCGAGATCGCCGCGCGGAAGGACGACTTCGCCGGCCACGTGGTCACCACTTCGCCGGACGTGACAGTGTCGACGAACCTGGGCGGCTTCGTGAACCGTCGGGGCGTCTTCCAGCGCCGCGCCCACGAGGACGTCTTCAAGCGCCGCCGCATCCCCTCGGCCCAGGTCTGGTCCAAGGCCGAGACCGGCCAGCACGTCGAGTTGGGCATCGCCGAGAACAACCTGTTCATCGCCCTGGCGGCGCTGGGCCTGACCGGTCCGCTGTTCGGCGAGCGGCTGTTCCCGGTCGGCACGCTGTACGATCCCTTCATCGCCCGGGGTCTCGACGCCCTGAACTACGCTTGTTACCAGGACGCCCGCTTCCTGCTGGTCGCCACGCCGTCGGGCCTGACCCTGGCCCCGGAGGGCGGCGCGCACCAGTCGATCAATGCGCCGGTCATCGGCATGGCCCAGCCGGGCCTGGACACCTACGAGCCGGCCTTCGCCGACGAGACGGCGGTGCTGATGGCCCACGCCTTCGACCGCATCCAGGCCAAGGACGGCTGCTCGACCTATCTGCGCCTGTCGACCCGCGTCCTCGACCAGCCCGAACGCACCGACGACGCCTGGCGCCAGGGCGTGATCGACGGGGCCTATTGGCTGAAGCCTCCCGCGCCGGGTTCGCGCCTGGCCTTGGTCTACAGTGGCGCGCTGGCGCCCGAGGCTCTGGCGGCGTGCGAGGCGCTGGCCGAGGACATGCCCGAGGCCGGCCTGCTGGCCGTCACCTCGGCCGATGTGCTGCACCGCAACTGGACCGCCTCGGGCCGCGCCCGCTGGACAGGGGAGGGCGCTCGGGCTTCGACCATCGAGACCCTGCTGGCGCCGCTGGACCGCGACGCGGGCCTCGTCACCCTGACCGATGGCGCGCCGCTAGCTCTGTCATGGCTGGGCTCGGTGCGCGGCCAGCGCGTGCGAGCGCTTGGCCTGGAAACGTTCGGCCAGTCCGGCGACCTGCCGGATCTCTACGGCAAGTACCGTCTGGACGCGGAAGCCATCCTCGACGCTGTGGCGGACTTGCTGGCCTAGTACCCGTCCAGGATCGTCTGGCCGCACAGCAGCCCGTCGCGGAAGTGGTAGATCAGTCGCGCGCGGGTGTCCGTCCAGATGTGGCCGTCTGGGCTCTCGACCGAGTACTGCACCTCGATGGTCAGGGCGTCGGCCGTTTCCTCGAGGATTTCGATCAGCTGGATGTTGGGGATGATGGTCGCGAAGATGCGGGCGAAATAGGCCAGCACCGCCTCCTTGCCGACGGGAGCGGCACCATCGTCCAGCGTATTGGGCCAGGTGATCTCGTCGTGGAACAGCGGACGCAGGCGCGGCATGTCGTGCGCGTTGAAGGCCTCGAAAGCCTCGTCCAGCACGGCCTGCAGCGTGCTCATGGCGTCTCTTGGTCCCGGCCGCTGTCATCGAGCTCCTGCTCGACGATCAGCCCTCGTTCGAAACGATACCAGACCGTGAGCGCGTCGTCCTGCCAGAGGCCGCCGCGGGGACCTCGCGCCACCACCTGCAGGCGGGCGCGCAACCGTCCGTCGGGCAGGCGGCTCAGCCTGATCACCGCAAGCTCGATCCGGATGGCCTCGAACAGGTGGATGAAATGGGCGCGGATGGCGTCGTGGCCCTGGATCACACCGCCTTCCAGGCCGTCCGCGAAGCGGGCGTCCGGCGCGTAGCAGGCGACGGCCGCTTCGAGGTCGCGGGCGTTGATGGCCGCGTGCAGCTCAGCGATGCGATCTTCGTCCCCCGTCATTGGCGGCGTCATGAGCCTGGATCCGTTTCCTCCCTGGAAACGACATCCATGCGCCAGAAGAGTCCGTCTTGGAGCGTGTAACAATGCCGCACGCACATGTCCGACCACAGCCGGCCGGCGTGGTTCCAGATGACGAGATTGGCGTCGACCAGGATGTGGCCGTCATCGGTGACGTAGACCTCTACCGGGGTCAGCTCCACGCGGATCGAGGCGTCGTTATAGGTCCAGTAGTCGCGGACCTGTTCCGGCGTCGCCAGCCAGCCGCCCCGCGTCAGGTCCGGCCATTCCAGCTGCGGCGTGACCAGGGCGCGGAACGCCTCGAAGTCGCGCCTGTGGTTGGCGTCGTAGAGGCGCTGAACCAGCGCCTCTACCTCTGGCGGGGCCGGGCGCATCGCTACGGCGCCGGCTTGTAGCCCGTCTCGACCTTCAGATAGGCGATCAGGTCGATCCGGTCCTTGGGATCGTGGATGCCGGCGAAGGTCATCTTGGTGCCCGGCATGAAGCCGCGCGGGTCGGTCAGCCACTTGTCCAGGTGCTCGGCGTCCCAGGTGAAGCCGGCGTTCTGGACCGCTTGCGAATAGGTGTAGCCCGGCTTGGAGCCGGCCTTGCGGCCGAACACGCCATAGAGGTTGGGACCGGTCAGATCCGGGCCGCCCTCGGTGGCGGTGTGGCACGAGCGGCAGAAGGCGAACTTGCTCTGGCCGTTCGATAGGTCGCCGGTGTTGTACGGCGCGGGCAGAGCGGCCAGGGCCGCGGCCTTCTGTGCGTCCGTCGGCGC
>JAEXJH010000144.1 GCA_023445955.1 Pseudomonadota bacterium | reverse complement strand
GCGCCGAGCCGATGCGCTTTTCGCGGCGTTCGACTTCCAGCGCGCCGGTCACCACCGACATCACCGTCTCGACCTTGGCCCAACGGGCGGCCTCGGCGTCGTTCTTCCACGCGGCCGGCGTCTCCGGGATCACCCGCAGGCTGTTGGAGCCGGCGTCGGGGAAGCGCGTCTGCCACGCTTCTTCCATGGTGAAGCTGGTCAGCGGCGACAGCCAGATGGTCAGGCGCTCGAAGACGTAGTCCAGCACCGTGCGATAAGCCCGGCGGCGCAGGGCGTTCGGCGCGTCGCAGTACAGGCTGTCCTTGCGGATGTCGAAGAACAGGGTCGACAGGTCGCCCTGGCAGAACTCGATCACCGGCCGGACCACGTCGCTGAAGCGATAGCTCTCGTAGGCGGCGCGGATGTCGCGATCCAGCTCCCACAGGCGGTGCAGGATGTACTTCTCCAGCGGCGGGAAGTCGGCGTAGTCGGTGACGCGCTCTTCTTCCGTGAAGCCGGCCAGGGCGCCCAGCAGGTAGCGCGTGGTGTTGCGCAGCTTGCGATAGGCGTCGGTGGTGGTGGCCAGGATCGTCTTGCCGATCCGCTGGTCTTCCGAATAGTCGACCATCGCCGCCCACAGACGCAGGATCTCGGCGCCGCTTTCCTTGGTGATGGTCTGCGGCTCGACGGTGTTGCCCTTGGACTTGGACATCTTCTCGCCGTTCTCGTCCTGGGTGAACCCGTGGGTGAGAACCGCCTTGTACGGCGCGCGGCCGCGGGTGCCCGAGCCTTCCAGCAGGGACGACTGGAACCAGCCGCGGTGCTGGTCGGAGCCTTCCAGATAGAGGTCGGCCGGCCAGTGGCTGTCGGCGCGGCCCTCGATCGTGAAGGCGTGGGTGCAGCCGCTATCGAACCAGACATCCAGGATGTCGGTGATCTTCTCGTACTGGGCCGGATCGTGGTTCCCCAGGAACTCGGCGTCCGGACGGGTGAACCAGGCGTCGGCGCCGCCCTCGCGGATGGCGTCCAGGATGCGGGCGTTGACGTCGGCGTCGTTCAGCGGGTGGCCCGTGGCCTTATCCACGAACATCGCCAGCGGGGTGCCCCAGTTGCGCTGGCGACTGACCAGCCAGTCGGGACGCGTCTCGACCATGGCGCCGATGCGGTTGCGGCCCGCGTCGGGGTGGAAGGCGGTGTCGGCGATGGCCTGCACGGCCACCTCGCGCAGGGTCTTGCCGCCCAGGCTGTCCACCGCGTGGTCCATGCGGATGAACCACTGCGGGGTGTTGCGGAAGATCACCGGCGCCTTCGAGCGCCAGCTGTGCGGATAGCTGTGCTCGACACGGCCGCGCGCCAGCAGGTTTCCGGCCTCGATCAGCTTGTCCATGACCGCGCCGTTGGCCGGACCGAACTTGCCGGCCTTCTTGCCCTCGGTCTCGATGACCTGCAGGCCGCCGAACATCGGCACGTGCGCGTAGTAGGCGCCGTCCGGATCGACGGTGTCGGGGATCTCGCGGTGGCCGTGGGCCAGCCAGACATTGTAGTCGTCCGCGCCATGGCCGGGGGCGGTGTGCACGAAGCCGGTGCCGGCGTCATCGGTCACGTGGTCGCCGGCCAGCATCGGCACGGCGTAGCCGAAGTGGCTGTCCAGGTCGGCCAGCGGGTGGGCCAGGACCATGCCTTCGCAGTCGACGCTCTCGACCTTCTTGAAGGCCGCGACCTTGGCCGCCTTCATCACGTCGTCGACCAGCTTCTCGGCCACGATCAGGCGATCGCCGACGGCCGACCAGGGGGCGAACTCGAGGTTCTCCTCCAGGGCCGTGACCTCATAGACGGCGTACGGGATGTCGGGATTGTACGAGACCGCGCGGTTGGCCGGGATGGTCCAGGGCGTGGTGGTCCAGATCACCAACTTCGCGCCCAGGGCGGCGTCCGAGCCTTGCGTGACCGGGAACTTCACCCAGATCGTGGGTGAGACGTGGTCGTGGTACTCGATCTCAGCGTCGGCCAGGGCCGTGCGCTCGACCGGGCTCCACATCACGGGCTTGGAGCCGCGATAGAGCTGGCCGGAGCTGAGGAACTTGTGGAACTCGGCCACGATCGTGGCTTCGCTGGTGAAGTCCATGGTGGCGTAGCGGTTCCACCAGTCGCCCAGCACGCCCAGACGCTGGAACTCGGTCTTCTGGGCCTCGATCCAGCCGGCGGCGTAGGCGCGGCACTCGCGGCGGAACTCCTCGGCCGGAACCTCGTCCTTGCGACGGCCCTTGGCGCGGAACTGCTCCTCGATCTTCCACTCGATCGGCAGGCCGTGGCAGTCCCAGCCCGGCACGTAGTCGACGTCGTAGCCCAGGGCGAAGCGCGAACGGACCACGAAGTCCTTCAGCGTCTTGTTCAGGGCGTGGCCGATGTGGATGGCGCCGTTGGCGTAGGGCGGGCCGTCGTGCAGCACGTAGAGCGGCGCGCCGTCGGCCTGGCGCTTGGCGCGGATGGCGCCATAGAGGCCCTTGGGCGAGAGGGCGGCCCAGCCCTCCAGGATCTCGGGCTCTTTCTTGGGCAGGCCCCCGCGCATCGGGAACGGGGTGTCGGGAAGGAAGACGGTCTCGCGATAGTCGCGGGCGGTCGTGGCGTCGTCGGCCATGGAATGGTGTCCGGCTTTAGAAAGGTGTCGGAAGAGGGCGGGAAAACCCGGCGCGCGCTGGAGGATCGTCCGGCGGCGTCACGCCGGGCGGATAATTCGCGAAATCTTCCGAACGAAATTCATGAGGTCGGGATAGCAGAGGGCGCGCCGAGGCGCAAAGGCTTACGCCCCCGGTTTCCGCAGCTTGGGCGTCACCACCACGCTCATCAGCCGGGCGTTGCGGATGACCAGGAAGTCCGTCGGCCGGCCGATGCTGTGGTGGTCCAGCGCGCGCAGCAGGTCGTCGAGGCCGGTCAGGATCTGGCTGCCGGCCGCGACCAGCAGGTCGCCTTCCTTGATCCCCGCCTTGGCGGCCGGGCCGCCCACATCGACCGAGGTCACATAGACCGCATAGGGCTGCTGGACGCCCGTGGCCTTGGCCAGGGTCGGCGGGATCGGGGCCTGCTGGGCGACGAGACCGATCGAGCCGCGCCGCACGTGGCCGTGCTCCAGAAGCTCGCCGATCACGAACTTGGCGGTGTTGGCCGCCACCGCGAAGCACAGGCCCTGATAGCCGGCGATGATCGCGGTGGCGATGCCGATCACCTCGCCGGTGGAATTGACCAGCGGCCCGCCGCTGTTGCCGGGATTGAGCGCCGCGTCGGTCTGGATCAGGTCCTCGATCAGCCGGCCGCGCTCGCCGCGCAAGCTGCGGCCCATGGCCGAGACGACACCCGTGGTCACCGTGGCCTCGAAGCCCAGCGGCGCGCCGATGGCGATGACCAGCTGGCCGCGCCGCAGCTTCTTGGAGTCGCCCAGCTTGGCCACCGGCAGGTCGACCGGCTGGTCGATCTTGATGACGGCGAGATCGGTGTCGGGATCGTCGCCGACGCAGCGGGCGGTGAAGCTGCGGCCCTCGGCGGTGATGACGATGTAGCGGCTGGCGCCCTGGATCACATGGCTGTTGGTCAGGATCAGCCCGTCCGGCCCGATCGCGAAGCCCGAACCGACGCCCGACATCCGCGGGTCTTCCAGCATCGGATGGATGCGGACCACGCTGGGGCCCACCCGCTCGACGGCGCGGACCACGGCGTTGGAATAGGCGTCCAGCAGGTCGCCGTCGGGCAGGGCGCAATAGCCGCCCTCGACCTCGACAGCCTTGCCCGTGTCGAACACGAACTGCGCGCCCTCGGGATAGGCCAGGATCTCATGCGTGCGCCGGACCACGGGCCGCTTGGCGCGCGCGAAATGTTGGTACTTACGCCCCTTGAGCATGCGGTCCCCACCCAGCCGTTAAGCAAGGTTAACGGGATGAGCGAGGATCGGAAAGGGTTTCGCGCGCGGCTAGAACCCCGGCGCGACGATCGCCCGGGCTTCCTGCTCGTCGCGGCGGATCTGTTCGATCATCAGCTCCAGGCTGTCGAACTTCAGTTCCGGGCGCAGGAAGGCGATCAGGTCGGTCTCGATGATCTGGCCGTAGAGGTCCTCGTCGAAGTCGAACAGCCAGGTCTCCAGCCGCGTCTCGACGATGCCGGTGGTCGGGTTGTTGCCGAGGTTGGCCACGCCGGGCACCTCGCGCCCATCGGGCAGGCGGGTGCGGGTGGCGTAGACGCCCAGCTTGGGCACCACATAGTCCTCGACCTCGACATTGGCGGTCGGGAAGCCCAGCTGGCGACCCAGCTGCTGGCCGCGGCGGACCACGCCCTCGATGGCGAAGGGGCGACCCAGGATGCGGGCGGCGTGCTCGGGCTGGCCGTCGCGCAGGGCGTCGCGCACGGCCGTCGAGGAGAACTTCTCGCCATCGCCATCGGCCGAGGACTCGGCCACCGGCTCGGCGATCGAGACGGTGAAGCCGTACTCCGCGCCATAGGCCTTGAGCAGCTCGGCGCTGCCGGTGCGGCCTCGGCCGAACGAGATGTCGAAGCCGGCGGCGACGTGTTTGACGCCCAGGCCCTCGACCAGCACCTTCTCGACGAACTCGCGGTCGCCGAAGCTGGCCATCTCGAAGTCGAACGGCAGCAGGTACAGCAAATCGACGCCCAGGCCGCCCAGGGCGCGGGCCTGCTGGGCGTGGGTCATCAGCTTGAACGCCGGCTCGGTCGGACGGAACAGGCGGCGCGGGTGCGGGTCGAAGGTGATGACGCCCAACGGCGTCTTGTCGGCCAGGGCGGCTTTGGCGGCTTGGGCCACCACCTGCTGGTGCCCACGATGCACGCCGTCGAAATTGCCCAGCGCCACGGCGGCGCCGCGCTCGTCGGCGGGGAGGTTCTTCCAGGCGTTGACGGTCTTGAGGGGCATCAGGCGGCCTTACGCGGAACCATGACCACGGCCTCGCCGTCGACCACCGCCTTGCCATTGACCTTGCAGACGGTGGCGAGGGTGACCTGGGCCTTGGCCTCGTTGATCTCGGAGATGGTGACCACGGCGGTCACTTCGTCGCCGATCTTGACCGGGCGTTTGAACTTCAGCGCCTGCGACAGGTAGATCGCGCCGGGGCCGGGCAGGGTGGTGCCCAGCACCGCCGAGATGTAGCCGGCCGACAGCATGCCATGGGCGATGCGCTCGCCGAAGCTGGTCGTGGCCGCGTAGTCGGCGTCCAGGTGCACCGGATTGGTGTCGCCGGTCACTTGGGCGAAGGCGACGATGTCGGCCTCGCCGACCGTGCGGACCAGCTGCGCCGATTGGCCGACGCTGAGTTCTTCCAGAAACTTGCCCTGCATGTGGCGTCCCCTTGTTGTTGTTCTTACCAGACCAGATCGCCGATGGCGTGGGTCGCGCCCACGGCCTCGGCGTCGAGCAGAGCCTGGACCGCGTCCGGGATCAGCTGGCCATCGGGACCGATCGCCGTCTCGCCATGGATGCCCTTGGCGATGAACAGGCAGGCCAGCTTCTGGTCGTGGGCGCCCTTCACGTCGGTGATGACGCCGTCGCCGATGCACAGCACGCGGTCGCGATCGACCGGACGGCCCAGCAGCTGCGCGGCCTCGGCGAGGGCCAACTCATAGATCGGGGCGTAGGGCTTGCCGGCCATGGCGACCTTGCCGCCCAGGCTCTCGTACAGATCGGCCAGGGCGCCGGCGCAGAAGATCAGCTTGTCGCCGCGCTGCACGACGCGGTCGGGATTGGCGCAGATGAAGAGCAGGCCCCGGTCGGCGGCGACCTTCAGGCGGTCGCGATAATCCTCGGGGACTTCCTTCTCGTCCTCATAGAGGCCCGAGCACAGGATGAAGTCGGCGTCTTCGGGGCCGGCCAGGGTCAGGTCGAAGCCGGCCCACAGCGGCCCGTCGCGCTCGGGACCGACTTTCCAGACCTTGGTCCCGGTGTGCGGCGTCAGCAGCGCCCGCGTCGCGTCGCCCGAGGTCACGAACCCCTGCCAGGCCGAGCGCGGCACGCCCAGGCTGTCCAGCTGGGCGACCACGTCATAGGACGGCCGCGGCGAGTTGGAGATCAGCACCACCGGACCCTTGGTCTCACCCCAGGTCGTCAGCGCCTGGCAGGCCTGCGGGAAGCTCTCCACCCCGTTGTGGATCACGCCCCAGACGTCGCACAGCACCACGTCGTAGCGGTCGGAAAGGGCGGACAGGCCGGCGGGGAAATCCATCATGGGGTCGGCGATACGAGCGGAAGCGCGGGGCGTCAATGTCGCCGCCGGCCTTAGCTGTCCCCTGACGTCGCGGATTCAAGGGGTTGAAAGGTCGAGCTTTCGGCGACCGATGTTCCGTGACTATCCTCCTGGCGATGAAGGGGAGGGGGCGATGACGATTTTGATCCTGGGGCTCGTGCTGTTTCTGGGGATCCACTCGGTGCGGATCCTGGCCGCGCCGTTCCGCGACGCCCAGGTGGCCGCCAGCCCGGGCCGCTGGAAGGGGCTCTATTCGCTGGTCTCGGCGGTCGGGCTGGGGCTGATCATCTGGGGCTGGATCCAGTTTCGGCCCATGGCTCCGCAGCTCTACGACCCGCCGGCGTGGGGGCGTCACGCGACGATGGGCCTCGTCTGGATCGCCTTCATCCTGATGGCCTGTTCGAACGGGCCGGTCGGACGGATCAAGGCGACGGTGCGCCATCCGATGCTGCTGGGCACGATCGCCTGGTCGGCCGGCCACCTGCTGGCCAATGGCGACCAGGCCTCGGCGATCTTGTTCGGGGCGTTCCTGGTCTGGGCGATCCTGGACTTGGCGTCGGCCCTGGGCCGCAAGGAGCCGGCGCCGGTCGTGACCAAGCCAGCGGCCGACGTCGTGGCGGTGATGGGCGGGACGGTGCTCTATGTCGTCTTCGCCCTGTTCCTGCACCGGCTGCTGTTCGGCGTGGCGCCGTTCAACTAGGTCGCGTCGTGGAAGATCACGCCGAGCGTCCGCCGACGGCCTGAACGGATCTCGCTGACGCCGTGGCGCAGCACCCGGCGATGCACGCCGCGCACGCCTTCGGCTGGCCGCTCGCGGACCGCGAAGATCACGCCCTCCCCCTGGCGCAGCGGCACGACCTGCGGCGCGGACTGCTGGCGGGGGCGCTGCTCGACGATCACGAACTCGCCGCCGTCGAAGTCGCGGCCCGGCTCGTCCAGCAGGAACGCCGCCTGCAGCGGGAAGACGTGCTCGCCGTAGAGGTCCTGATGCAGGCAGTTGTAGTCGCCGGGGCCGTAGGTCAGCAGCAAGGGCGTCGGCCGGACCTGGCCGGCGTCGCGGCAGCGCGCCAGCATGTCGTCCAGCGCTTCGGGGAAGCGGCGCTCCTCGGAGAGCCTTTCGGCCCAGGCGTTGGCGATCGTCGACAGCGGGCCGTACAGGCCCTGCCGGAGCCGCCGGACGACATCCGGCAGGGGATAGCTGAAGTACTTGTACTCGCCGCGCCCGAAGCCGTGGCGGGCCATGACCACACGGCTGCGGAAGCCTGCATCCTGCGGATAGAGATCGGCGATGGCCGCGCAGGTCTCGGGCTTCAGCATCGGGCCGGTCAGGGCCCAGCCGCGCGCGTCGAGCTCGGCGGCGATGCGGGTCCAGTCGAGTGTCACGCAGCCTCGCGCGCCAGGAGGGCCGCCTTGCGCTCGACGCCCCAGCGGTAGCCGGATAGGCCGCCGTCGGCGCGGACCACGCGGTGGCAGGGCGTGATCACCGCCAGCGGATTGGCCCCGCAGGCCCGGGCCACGGCGCGCGAGGCGGTGGGCCGGCCGATGGCGCGGGCGATGTCGGCATAGGAGGCGGTCTGGCCCGCCGGGATCTCGCGCAGCGCGGCCCAGACGGCCTTCTGCAGGTCGGTCCCTTGGGCGTCGATCGGCAGGCTGAGTGTGTGATCGGGATGATCGATCAGATCGGCGACCGCCTTCAGGTCGCTCGCCAGGCCTTCGTCATCCGGGACGATCCGGGCGTGCTTGAAGCGCTTTTCCAGGTCCGCCTTCAGCGCCTCGGCGTCGTCGCCCAGGGTGACCAGGCGCAGGCCGGCGTCGGAGCGGGCGACCAGGGCCAGGCCCAGGCTGGTCGGGACGACGCCCCAGCGCAGGGTCTCGCGCTCCATGTCGGGCTTGCAGCGCAGGCAGGCCCGCAGGCCGGCGGCGCGGGCCTGTTCGCGGGTGTCGTAGAAGGCGACGTTCTTGCGCAGCGGACGGCCGCCGCAGCTGGCGACGCAATAGACGCCGGTGGTGCGCACGCCGATGTAGAAGGCGCCTTCGGTGGCGCGGTCCTTGGCGCGCATGGCGTCCCAGCGCGCGTCGTCGGTGAGATAGGCCGGAGCGGTCATGGGGTGGTCTCCTTTCGTGGAGAGACCATGCGTCAGACCGCGCGCCGGATCATTCCGATGCTTGCGGTCGCGCGCCCAAACCTGTCAGCAGTCTTACCAACCCACGGCCCGGCGACGCAGGGCGCCGCGGATGAAGTCCTGCGGCGGCTCGGCCTCGGCCAGCACGGCGTCACGGATGGCGCGCGGCTCGCCGAACAGGTGGCCCTGGCCGTAGCCGATGTCGAGATCCAGGATGTCGACGATCTGCTTCTCGGCCTCGACCTTCTCGACGATGACCTCGATGCCGTAGCGACGGGTCAGGGCGGCGAAGTCGGTGGCGTTCAGGTCGGGCAGCGAGGCGATGACCAGCTTGCCGTCCTGCTCTTCCAGCTGGTCCAGCATCATCTGGGCGCCGACCTTCAGATAGCGGACGTCGGCGCGGGCCAGGTCCTGGAAGTCCAGATCGAGGTCGTTGACCTTGTCCAGGCTGAAGCTGAAGCCAAGGCTGGCGAGGCGAGCCATGTGACGGGCCTCGACCGGACCGCGGCGATCGAACGCCGCCTGGCCCAGCTCGAAGATCACCGCGCCGGCCAAGTCCTTGTTGCCCTGCATGAATTCCAGGAACTGCGGGAAGAAGCTCTCGTCGCCCAGGCTGGCCAGCGAGATGTTGCAGAAGATCCCGACCTTGCGGTCCTGCTTGGCCAGGCGGCGGACGATCTGCACGCAGCGGAACAGCAGCAGGTTGTCGATGGCCGTCATCAGGCCTTCCGGCTCGGCCACGGCCAAGTACTCGGCCGGCATCATTACGCGGCCGGTCTCGTCGCGCAGGCGCGAGAAGCTCTCGTAGAAGACGGTCCGGCGCTGGGGCAGGCTGACGATCGGCTGCAGGTAGAGGTCGACGCGGTTCTCGGCCAGGGCGTCCTGCACGACTTCCAGCATGTGGCTGGTCTGCGGGGCGCGGTCGCGGCCGATGCTGCCCTGGCTGCGGGCCGAGGCGGCGGCGACCTGGTGGCTGAGCTGTTGTTCCATCCGGTCGCTCATCTGCGAGATCATGTCTTCCAGCTGGTGGACCTCGGTCGACAGCTCTTCGGTGCGGCGCTGGGCGTCGGCGGCGACGGTCTCGACGAGATCCGACACGCGGGCGTCGACCTTCTCGATCTGGTCCAGGAGGATGGCGTGGGCTTCGCGCACGGTGTCGATGTCGCCGCGCAGGGCGGCCGCCAGGAAGGTCTGGCCCAGCAGGCCGTGGAAGGCGAAGCACAGGCCCAGCGTGCCGACGAAGGCGGAAACGCCGACAGCCGGGGTCGCACCCATCCTCCAGAGGAAGAGGGAGACGATGAGAGCCAGACAAAGATAGGCCCCCGTCAGGAGCCCAAGCATCAGCCTACGCATGAATTCGCCCACACGAATCGTTACACGCAATCAGACCGACCGGCGGTCAAAGAGTCGAATCTATTAACGACCCTGCGCCAAACGGTCCCAACAGCCCTTAAGTGCTGACTATAACCCAAACTGCGCGGATCGCTGAATCGACATCGGTGTCTTCGACTGATAATCGTTCGCAATCTAATCGGAGCCATTATGTCCGAAGCGTTCGCGTTGTCCTCCCCATTCAACCCAGCCGAGACTTCCGGCGTCCGCTCCCTGGCCACGGCCAGGCGGGGAGAGCGCGGCGTCATCGCCAGGGTCACCGGCGTGTCCGGCGCGGCCGAGTCCGTGGCGGCCGAGGAGCTTGAGCGACGCCTGCTGGAGATGGGCTTCGTGGAAGGCGCAACCATCGAGGTGTTGCACGAGGGCCTGTTCGGCCGCGATCCGATCGCCGTGCGGGTCGACGACACTCGCGTGGCCCTGCGTCGGCGAGAAGCTGGCGCTGTCAGCGTGAAATTCGACGGACTCTAGGACCTTGGCTCTCGATACCCCCCTGGTTTCCGACGTCGCCGCGCCCGAAGCCGCCCAGAACACCGCCGCCACCCGCATCGCCCTGGTCGGCAATCCCAACTCCGGCAAGACCGCGCTGTTCAACGCCCTGACCGGCAGCCGCCAGAAGGTGGCCAACTATGCCGGCGTCACGGTCGAGCGGAAGGAAGGCGTGCTGACCACGCCGGCCGGCCGCCAAATGCGCGTGCTGGACCTGCCCGGCACCTATTCCTTGCGCGCCCGCAGCCCCGACGAGGTCGTCACCCGTGACGCCGTGCTGGGCAAGCTGGACGGCGAGGTCGCGCCCGAGGCCCTGATCTGCGTGGCCGACGCCACCAACCTGCGGCTCGTCCTGCGCCTGGTGCTGGAGCTGAAGCAGGTGGGCCGCCCGTTCGTGCTGGCGCTCAACATGTACGACATCGCCCAGCGCCAGGGCCTGCGCATCGATCTCGAGCGCCTGTCTCAGGAACTGGGCGCGCCGATCGTCACCACCGTGGCGACCCGCAAGCGCGGCCTGCCCGAGCTGCTGGAAAAGGTCGAGGCCCTGGTCGCCGAGCGCCGGGTCCAGGCCGAGAGCGTCTGGCATGAGCCGACGGCCGGCGAGATCCGCTCGGCCCACGCCGAGGCGCTGCGCATCTTCAAGGCCTGCGTGAAGCCGCCCGAGCGGCCCGACACCATCACCGGCAAGGTCGACGGCGTGCTGCTGCACCCCGTCGCGGGCCTTCTGATCCTGGTGGCCC
>JAEXJH010000143.1 GCA_023445955.1 Pseudomonadota bacterium | reverse complement strand
CACCGCCGCGTCGGCGCCGTCGCGGTCATCGGGATGCAGCCCGGCGAGGAAGGCCGTCTCATAGGTGACCGGGAATCCGGGACGCAGGCCAAACAGCTCCAGGCAGCGGTCGTCCCACTCCAGGCGGCCGGTCTGCGGCCAGTAATCGAACTGCCCCAGCCGCGCGGCCCGGGTGGCCAGCTCCAGCTTCTCACGGCTGGTCGCCAGGGCCGCGCGGGCGGTGCGGGCCTGGGTGATGTCGGACGCCGTGCCGAACCATTCGAGAATCTCGCCGGAGGCGTCGAAGATCGGCACCGCCCGCGACGCCGTCCATCCGATGCTGCCGTCGGCCTGGCGCACCCGGTGTTCCAGGACAAAGGGCGCCCTGGCCTTGATCGCCGCCTTGACGGCGGATCGGATGGCGGCCCGATCCTCCTCGGGGATGTAGAGCTCGATCCAGCGCACGGACGGCGCGTCGGTGTTTTCCAGGAAGCCACGGCCGTCCAGCTGGCGCATTTCCTGCCAGTCGGCGCTCATCCGGTAGATCACGTCCGAGGTCGCGCTGATCAGGGCGCGAAAGCGGGACTCGCTGTCGGCCAGCCGGGCCGCCTCGGCCTCCAGCCTACGCGCATCGGTGAACTTGCGGCTCGTGTCGACCGCGACGTCCAGCATGCCGACGATCCGCCCCGAGTCGTCGCGCAGGGGGCTATAGGAAAAGCTCCACCAGGTGTCCTCGGGATAACCGTTGCGGGTCATCACCAGGTGGAAGTCCTCGATGGCGATGGTCTCGCCGCCCAGGACGTCGTCGATCATCGGGGCCAGGTCGCTCCAGATCTCCGGCCAGACCTCGGGCATGGGCCGGCCGAGCGCGCCGGGATGCCGCGCGCCCAGGAACGGGGCATAGGCGTCGGTGTAGAGGAAAGTGCGTTCGGGTCCCCCGGCCGCGCACATGGCGAAGCGCGACCCCAGCATCATGTCCACGACGGTCCGAAGCGAGACGGGCCAGTCTGCTCGCGGCCCCAGCGGGTTAGTGCGCCAGTCGAAGGCGTCTATCGCTGCGGCCATCGAGCCGTCCGCGGGCGGAACGGGAGAGAAGATCGAACCCACGCCAGTCACGCGATCGAGTACATGGTCTGAATCATGGGCGCCCCCGCCGCCGTCGAACCCTAGCTGAACCACCTAGCCAAGCTTGAGTTCCACTCCCTAACCCAGTTCGAGCGCCCGCAGCACCGCGAACTGATCGTAATAGGGGCGCTCGCAGATGATCTTGTCGCTGGCTGGCGCGAATTCGAAGCTGGCGGCCATACGGATGCGGAAGGCCTTGCCCGTGGGCTCGACCACGCCGGTCGGCAGCTTCAGCGGCCCCAGGTGCGTGCCGGTCAGCCAGAACTCGACCAGCACCGTGTCGCCGGCATGGGCGATGGCGATGATCTCGTTGCCCTGGTCCGGAAACGGCGTGCGCGAGGCGGCGAAATAGCCGCGCACGGCGGCCTCGCCGTCGAACACCGTGCCGGGGCCGTGCATCTCGTAGCGGGGGTGCTCGAAGGTGGCGATCACCGCGTCCCAGTCATGGACGCACTCCAGCGCCATGTGGTCGCGCACCACCTGCAGGCGTTTTTCGGCCAGGTCTTCCAACGCTGCTCCCTCCCGTATTTTGAGAGAGCCTGCCAGGGTCAGAAGTCGACCGCCACGCCCTTCTTTTCCCAGTCACCAAAGCGGGTCGGCTCGGGGCCGTCGCGGCCGCCCTTTTCGGTCGGCAGGTGCAGGGCCGCCTCGGCGGCGCGGCGGGCGGCGGCCTCTTCCAGCGCGCGGCGGGCGGCGGGGGTCAGCGCCTTGCCGGGAGCCGCGCCGGGGACTTCAGCTGGGGGAGCGGATTGTTGGTCGTCGGACATTAAGCGCCTGTAATCGTGGACAAGATTTAAGAAAACATCGGTTGAAGAACATCATTCTTCGGTTAAATCGACGCGCTCTTCTCGGGACGAGCTCGGGATCAACTGAAGAGGGGGACTTCAATGCCTCGAGTATCCAAAGCGTTCTTCCTGTGCGCCGTGGTCTACGGCCTGTGCGGCATGGGCCTGGGCATGTACATGGGCGCCAGCGAGAACCATACGCTGATGCCGGTGCACGCTCACGTGAATCTTCTCGGCTGGGTCAGCCTGGCGATCATGGGCGGCTTCTACGCCCTGGTCGGCGAGCGGGCGCCGAAGACGCTGGCCTGGGCCAATTTCGCGCTGTCGAACCTGGGCGTTCTGCTGATCGGCCCGATGCTGGGCGTGCTGCTGACGACCGGAAACAAGGCGGTCATCCCGTTCATGGCGGTGGGCGAACTGACCACGGTCATCGGCATGCTGATCTTCGGTCTGGCGGTCGTGAAGACCCGTCCGCAGGCGCCGAACCTTGTCGCGGCCTAGACAATAGACTTGCACATCGCCGCGTCACGAGGCACGGCGAGGCGGTGACTCAAGAACTCAACGACGGCCTCCCCGCCCGGGAGGCCGCTCTGAACCTTATCGAGGCGGCGCTCTCGCGTCGCGGCGGCATCGACGAAGCCGCGTCGGCCAACGGTTTCCGCTTCCTGGAACCGCGTGAGCGCGCGTTCGCCCGCGCCCTGGCCATGGCCGTGCTGCGCCATCTGGGCCCGATCGACCGCGCCCTGGCCGCCAAGCTGCAGAAGGCGCCGCCCGACCGGGTGATGCACCTGCTGCGGCTCGGTGCGGCCCAGGCCTTTTATCTGGAGGTGCCGGCCTTCGCCGCCGTGGCCACCTCGGTGGAGCTGGCCGGCGCCAACAAGACCAGCCGCCCGTTCAAGGGCCTGGTCAACGCCGTGTTGCGCGGCCTGCTGCGCGACGGCGAGCCGGCCGACGATCCGACCCTGCTGGCCCCGCCCTGGCTCTATTCGCGCTGGGTGGCCGCGTTCGGCGAGGCTACGGCCCGCGAGATCGCCGCCCAGATCGCGCTGGAGCCCGCCACCGACCTGTCGCTGAAGCCCTCGGCCGATGCGGCCGCCCTGGCCGAGGCTCTCGAGGCCGAGATCCTGGACGGCGGGACCCTGCGCGTGCGCCGCAAGGGCGACGTCGCCGCCTGGCCGGGCTTCGAGGACGGGACCTGGTGGGTGCAGGAC
>JAEXJH010000142.1 GCA_023445955.1 Pseudomonadota bacterium | reverse complement strand
GGCCGGACCGGCCAGAGCCATGGTGACGAGCGCCGCAGCGCTCACGCGACGCAGCAGCGCCGCCTTGCGGATGGTGTGCATGAGAGACCCCCGAACTCGACGCCGCGCCCATGCGCGGTCTGGTTCGGGATCGGCAGGTAGGCCCCGCGCATGGCGCGCGGGCGACGATCTCGCGACGTTACAGTATAGGTTTCAGGGCTTTATTGTGGCCGAGATTGCCGCGTTGAAACACGAAAAATCAGGCCGCGCGGCCGGTGTCCTCGCCGGACATGAAGCCCAACAGGGCGTCGATGCGCTTGACCAGTTCGACCCGCGCCGCAGCGCCGGACATGTCGGCGCCCATGCAGGTCTCGAGCGCAGCGGCGGCCTCGACCAGGCGCGTGTCCTTGACGAACTCGCCCACCTTGCGCAGCTCGACCGCCTGGGCGATCAGGGCGCGACGGGCCTGGGCCGGATCGGTGTCCAGCGCCGTGGCGGCGGATTTGACGATGCGCAGGGCCTGGCTCAGACGCGCGGCGGGCGTGCCGGCGCCGTCGGCCTTGCGCTTGCGCGGACCCTTGTAGTCGGCCGAGTTGAAGCGGCGGCGGTCGGGACCGACATAGGCCACGGCCTCGATCCAGTCGCGCGGCTTCAGGGCCACCGCCTCGAGGCGGCGCTCCAGGTCGCCCAGGTTGAAGGGCTTGCGCATGAATTCGTGCACGCCGGCGTCGCGGGCGCCGAAGATGGCTTCGGCGGTGGCTTCGGCCGTGCACATGATCACCGGAGCCTCGCGGCACAGCAGGTCGCTGCGGCGGATCTTGCGGGTGAAGGCCAGGCCGTCGACGCCGGCCTGATTGTGTTCGACGAAGATCAGTTGCGGGTCCGTAGCGCGCGCCATGGCGTAGCCCTTCTCCGCCGACGGGGCGGCGAAGATCTGCACGCCGCCCAGCGGACGCAGGTGTTCGGCCAGCAAGCGCGCGGTCGCCGGGTTCGGGTCGACGACCATGACTCGCTGCACCTTGGCGGCGACACGTTGGATTGTGCGGACGTTACCGTCGAACACGGACGAGAGGCTCCTCGAAACTAGACCCTGACGGTTAGACCCAGAACGTAAAAATCCGCTTATGATCTGCGCGCGATTAACCGCGTCAGTTTGTCGTGCCTATTAATTGCCCAGAGGCACGGACAGGCCGGCCTCGAAGTCCATAAGGATATCAATCGCTTCCTCGACGTCCGCTGTGAGCGGCTCATTTTGGGGAAAGCGATACCGCCAATAGCTGGAGATGTGGGAGATCACCCCCACACGCTCGCCCAGCGACAGGAACATCTCCGGCGCACGCAGGAGGAAGTCGCGGAACGCCGTCGGGCGGCCGTTCTCGATCAGGTCCTCGAACGCGTCGTCATAGACCTTCAGCGTGCGCATGATCGCCGAGCGCTCGACCAGCACCCCGCCCTGCAGGCGACGGCGAGATTCGTCGATGAACTTGGCGGTCTCGGCGTCCTTGTTGCCGGTCACCACCAGCTTGCCGATCTCCTGGCCCACCGTGGTCAGCTGCGGCCACAGCTTGGTCAGCATCCACTTGTAATAGAGGAAGCCCTTCCAGCTGAAGACGCCTTCCTTGAAGCTCTCGCCCTCCATGACCAGGGTGTCGCGCAGCGGCTCCAGGCGCTCGTCGACATCGGTCGACAGCAGGGCCTCGACCAGGCGCGCGGCGTGGGCGCGGCCGACGCCGCCCGAGCCGCGATAGGCCAGTTCGATCAGGCGCGAGATCTCCAGGGTCACGAAGCCCTGCATGTTCTCGTAGTCGGCGGTCGACAGGGCGAAATAGCAGTTGGCGACCAGCACGCCATGGCGGCGCAGGTGCTCGCGCAGCAGGAACGGATCCAGCGACGGCAGCATGTCGGTCAGGCGCAGGGTGGCCAGGTCGCGGCTCATGTCGCCCGAGGCGTTGCAGGCCTCGACCACCAGTTCGGCCCAGCCGCGCTGGCCCACGAACACCGACTGGCCGCCCAGGCCAAGGTCCTTGCGGTCGAAGGGAATGATGATCTTGGTCGCCGTCGGGCGCGCCTCGTCGAACAGGTACATGTCGTCGTTGCGCAGGCGGTGCTTCAGCACGATGGCGGTGTTGAGCACGCGATTGCGGAACAGCGGGGCCTGGGCGTATTCGGGCCGGTGCGCGCTTTCGGCCTCGACGGCCAGCAGGTTCAGGACGCGGCTGGTCGACGCCGTGCGCTCCAGGGCGCGCAGGCTGCGCATCATCCGGTCGGCCTTGTGGACCGGCTTCAGCTTACGACGACGCGCGAGTGCGGACACGAAACCCCCTGTGTAGACAAGTCGTCATAAGGCCAGGGTGGCTAACAAACGCTAACCAGAACGATGTTCACTCAGATGCACGCAACCGGAAGTGGGGACGGCGCTTTAGCAACCGCCCCACGCCGTAGGGTCAGGCCGTGACGGCCGCCGCGAAGTCGCGATAGGTCCGCAGCGGCCGGCCCAGGATCGTGGTCAGGCGTCCGACGTCGCCAGCCTCCGGGATCATGCCGTCACTGACATAGCGCTCGGCCATCAGGCGCATCTCATAGGCCATCCACTTGGGCATGAAGGCCGCCGCGGTCTGCTCGAAGCCGCTGGGATCGTCGCCGCCATAGACGACCGGGCGGCCCAGCACGTCCGACCAGATCGCCGCCACGTCCGTCCCCGTCAGGGTGTCGGGGCCGACCAGATTGATCGTCTCGACCGGCAGCAGGCCCGGCGCCTGGTCGCGGCGGATCAGTTCGATGGCCGCGACCTCGGCGATGTCGCGGGTGTCGACCATAGCCACGCCCTTGGCCCCGATCGGCATCGGATAGACGCCGTGGTTCAGGACCACGTCCTTGATCATCAGCTCGTTGTCGATGAAGTAGGCCGGACGCAGGATCGTGGCGGAAAAGCCCATCTGCTGGATCATCCGCTCGGCGCCCGACTTCACCGCGAAGTGCGGCACGTTCACGAAGGGGTCGGGGTGCAGCACCGACAGGTAGACGACGCGGTCGACGCCGCTGTCGCGGGCGATGTTCAGGGCCACCAGCGCCTGGGTGAATTCGTCCCCGGCCACGGCGTTCAGCAGGAACAGGGTCCGCACGCCCTTGAAGGCCGCGCGCAGGGCGTCGAGGTCGAGCAGGTCGCCCTTGGCGATCTCGACCCCGGTCGGGAAGTCGGCCTTGGCCGGATCGCGGACCAGGACGCGGACCTTGGCGCCGCGTTGGATCAGCTGCTGGACGACGTGGCGGC
>JAEXJH010000141.1 GCA_023445955.1 Pseudomonadota bacterium | reverse complement strand
CCTCCTCGACCGTCTTGAAGGTCGTCACCGACAACACCGGGCCGAAGATCTCCTCCTGGAAGATCCGCATGCTGTTGTCGCCGACGAAGACGGTCGGCTGCACGAAATAGCCCCGGTCGAGCTCGCCCCCGGGCAGCGCCCGCGCGCCGCCGATCAGGCATTTTGCGCCCTCGTTCTTGCCGATCTCGATATAGCCGAGGATTTTGCGGAGTTGGTCTTCCGACGCCTGGGCGCCGACCTGGGTCAAGGGATCGAGCGGGTCGCCCTGGCGGATCGCCGCCACGCGGGCCACGGCGCGCTCGATGAACCGGTCGAAGATCGATTCGTGGATGAGGGCGCGCGAAGGACAGGTGCAGACCTCGCCCTTGTTGAAGGCGAAGAGCGTGAACCCCTCCAGCGCCTTGTCGAAGAAGGCGTCCTCCTCGTCCAGCACGTCGGCCATGAAGATGTTGGGCGACTTGCCGCCCAGCTCCATCGTCTGCGGGATCAGATGCTCGGCCGCGGCGTGCATGATCTCCTTGCCGGTGACCGTCTCGCCGGTGAACGAGACCTTGGCGACCCGAGGATTGGCGGCGATGGCCTGGCCGACGGTGCGCCCGGGGCCAGTGACCACATTGAGCACGCCCGGCGGCAGGATGTCGGCGGTGAGCTCGGCGAGCATCATCAGCGTCAGGGGCGTCTGGGAGGCGGGCTTGATCACCGTGCAGTTGCCGGCGGCCAGCGCGGGCGCGATCTTCCAGGCCGCCATCAAGAGCGGGAAGTTCCAGGGAATGATCTGGCCGACGACGCCGAGCGGTTCGCGGAAATGGTAGGCGATGGTGTCGGCGTCGATCGTCGAAATCGCGCCTTCCTCGGCTCGGATGCAGCCGGCGAAATAGCGGAAGTGATCGATCGCCAGCGGCACGTCGGCGCCCCGCGTCTCGCGGATCGGCTTGCCGTTGTCGAGCGTCTCGGCGAGCGCCAGCAGTTCGAGGTTCTGCTCCAGGCGATCGGCGACCTTGCTCAGCAACCGGGACCGCTCGGTCGGCGACAACCGCGCCCAGCCCGCCTTGGCGCGATGGGCGGCGTCGAGCGCCAATTCCACGTCCGCCGGACCCGACAGGGCGAACTCGGCGATCCGGTCGCCATTGATCGGGCTGTGGTCGGTGAAGTACTCGCCCGTGGTCGGGGCCGACCAGGCGCCGCCGATGAAGTTGTCGTAGCGCGCCCTGAACAAGGGCGCGGCGCGCATCGTCTCGATGGCCTTGTGGAACATCGTTTAGCTCCCTGCTGGTGACCAGGAGCGTAGTGGCGAGGGCGGCCGGTGATATCCGTAGATGTCACATCGCGCGACCGCGCCCGGACGTGAAAAGACCTGCCGGGCGCTCTCGCCGGGCAGGTCCTTTGGCACGCCGTCTCTTGGGCGGACGCTACATGTCCTTCATGGGCTTGGCGGCGTCCTTGGGATCCTTGGGTTTGTCCTTGGGCGCCATCGGCTTGTCCATGCAGCACCCTTCCATGGGCTTCTTGGCCGCTGCGTCCTTCGGCGGAGCGGCTGGCGTGGCCGGCGCGGCTGGCGTGGCCGGCATATTCGCCATCCCCTGCTGATGATCCTTCATCATCTGGTCGTGCATCTGCTGGCCGCCATGGTCCATGCCCTGCATGTGAGCGTGGTCCGGCGACGCCTTGGCGGGGGCCTTGGCCGGCGCGTGAGCGGCGGGAGCCGGCGCGGGTTGCGCCGCCTTGGCCTTGGGCATGTCGTCGTCGGCGAATGCGGCGGCGCCCATGGCGAGAAGGCCGACGACGCCGGCCACGACTGCGATCTTGCGCATCATTCTGATCTCCAACTTATGACGGTCGCGTTTGATGGCGTCGTCTGCATGTCGAACGACGTGATGCTTGCAATGCCCGCAATTGGCGGCCGCGCGTATACGTAAGGTCCGAAGGGGCCGTCAGCGCGACATCTCGCGGCAACCCTCAGCGCAGGTCCTGCAGGTCTGGGCGCACTGGGCCATCTGGGCGTCGGCGCCGTGCTTCGAACAGGCCTCCGCGCACTGGTCGCAGGCTTCGGCGCAGGCGCGGCAGAGAACCTGGTGCAGGGGCGAGCCACGGAGCATGGAGTTGGCGGTCGCCTGGCACAGCTCCGCGCAGTCGGTGAGCATGGCGATCATGGCGGGAGAGGCGAGCGCGCCGCCTTGCTTGACGGCGTAGGCTGCGGTCTCAAGGCATCGGCGATGGGAGGCCAGGCAGTGGTCGATGCAGTCGGTCATCGACATCGCCATGCCGGGCATGGCGCCCATGCCCTTCATGTCGTGCGCCTGCGCGACCGCGGCGGAAGGCTGGGCGGCCCCGGCCGCGAGCAGGATGGCTCCAGTGAGCAGGTCTCGTCGTTGCAGCATATCAATCTCCCGGCAGGTGGGCGGGTCTGATCAGACCCGCGGTGAGGATGGTTCGCGGCCGTTCTCCCTCGCCATGCGCGTGTCCTCCCAGGGCCAGTGGCCGTTGATCTCGACACCGAGCGAGATGCTGAGGAAGGTGCGGACGAAGACGAGACCGGCAAGGACGATGAGATCGTCCAGGGTCGGGTTGATGACCAGCGACTTGACGATGTCGCCGGCGACCAGGAACTCCAGGCCCAGCAGGATGCTCCGGCCGAGGGCGGACCGGAACGCGCTGTAGGCCTCGGTCCGGTCGCCCGATCGGGCCCGCAACGCGAACAGGATCGTCGCCAGCGTCGCGCCGCTGAGGATGGTCAGCGTGCCCGCCAGCTCGAGGATGATCACCGCGAGCCTGAAGAAGGCGCTGAGCCAGCCGGACTCAATGGTGATCATACCAGCCTCGGCGGCGGATGTTGTTGAAGCTGTCCGTGGTGTGGCAGGCGTAGCATTGGTCGACGCGCGCCTTGGAGCCGGCGGCGCGCTGCGAGACCATGCTGAAGTGCTCCATGTAGTGGCTGGGCGGCGCCTTGTGGCACTCCGAGCATTGGGTCGAGTTGACCGACGGATGCCGGTAGTTGGCGATCGTCCAACTGGTGGTCGCGTGGCAGCTGGCGCAGTCCTGACCGAACAGGCCCTGGTGCGGATCGCGGATAGAATGACAGCTCGCGCAATTGAGGGCGGCTTCGGGGGTCGAGGCGTGCGGATTGGCCGGCGACATGGCCTGCCTGCGCCACACCGCCGGATCGAGCAGCGCCTGATGGTCCATCTTCACGATGCCCCGCGCGCCTTCGTGCTCGACGTGGCAGGCGGTGCATTCCTTGGCCTGGGCATGGAACTGGGTTGACTGCTTGTTTCCGAAATCGCCGCCCGCGTGGCAGCTGAGGCAGGTCTTGCTCTCCACGCCCTTGAGCGGCGTGTGGCAACTCGTGCACTGCGCGCCGAAGGCTTGGTGGGCCGGCGACAGGGGTCCTGGCGCGACAAGCTGAGCCACCGGTCCGGCCCCGACCGGCGCGCTTGATTGCATCATCGCCGCGACGCCCAGGAGCGCCAGGCCGGCGGCGACAAAAATCCAGTAGAGGAGGCGGTCGCGCATCATAGCCAGCGCAGCCCGAAATAGATGGCGGCGGCGATGTGCAGAAGCAGCACCAGGTAGACGAGCGCGCCCAGGACAGCGTGCAGCCACCGCCAGCGCGAGAAGAGCCGGTTGGTCGCGTCCTCCGCGCGGATGGCGAACTCGGTGTCGGCCAAGGCCGCCGCCAGCGCCTCGGGGCCGTCGGGCGGCGCTGGCCCCGGCGGTTCGCCGGAGACGAAGAACAGCCGCTTCCAGCGGGAAAGCGAAACGACCGGCGCCGCCGCGGAGGCCGGCGGCGCTGGAAGGTGGAGATACGCCGCCTGCAGCGACGCCAGCTCCGAGCGGCGACCGCGCAAGGCCCGAGCGGTCTGCGCCAGCAGGTAGCGGCCGACAAAACCGCTAAGGACCGTGAGCAGCACAAGGCCGGTGAGCGCCAGGCCGACGGGGCTCTCGAACTTGTGGGCGGCGTGGACGAACCCCAGGATCGGGGCCAGCACGCCCGCGTAGACGTGGAGGGCGAGCAGCGTCGGCTTGCTGACGAACCGGCCCAACCATCGATCGGCCGCCTTGACGTGCTTGACCACCACATAGGGCAGGGTCAGCAGCATGAGGACGGCGGCGACGATACCGATGACGCCGCCAGCGAGGCTGCCGGGAAAGCGCGGCGCGACATGCAGGACATAGCCCAGCGGGAAGAGCAGGAGGAAGGCCACGAGCAGGCCGACGACCATGTCGCTGCGCTCGCGCATCAGGCTTCCACCACGAGCGGCTGGCCGGTGCTCTCGGCTTGGCAGGCCAGGATGTAGCCCTTGGCCTTGTCAGCGGGATCCAGGCCGGTCTCCACCGCCATCGCGACCTCGCCGGAGATCAGCCGGGTGACGCAGACGCCGCATTCTCCCGAGCGACAGGCGTAGGGGATTTCCACCCCTGCGCCCTCGGCGGCTTCTAGGACGGTCTGACCGGCCGGGAGCGCGGCCGACACGCCCGCCACAGAAAAGGTGATGGTGGTCGCGGCGATCGCCGGCGTCGGGACCGTAGCGGCCCCTGCAGATGGGGGCGCGGTCGGTGGCACCTTCACCTCGAGATCGGCCGCATCGGAAGGCAGCGAGGCCGGGCCGAAGGCTTCGGTGTGGAGCTGAGCTTCCGGCACGCCCAGAGCGGCCAACTCCTGGCGCATCGCGGCCATCATGCCTGGCGGCCCGCACATGTGGATGCGACGGTGGGCGATGTCGGGGACGGCGTCGACCAGCATCTGGCGGGTGATCGGACCCTCCGGCCCCAGCCAGACCGTCCCCGCCGAGCGCTGCATGGCCGCCATGACGTGCAGGTTCGGGAACCGGCGCTCAAGGCGCTCAAGCTCCTCGCGGAAGACGAACTCCTCAGTGGAACGGGCGCCGTAGAGGAAAAAGATCTCGCCCGCCCAGGCCGTGTCGGTCAGATAGCGCAGGACCGACATCATCGGGGTGATGCCGACGCCGCCAGCGATCAGCACGATGCTATCGGCGTCGGTTCCGGTGAAGGTGAACGCGCCGAAGGGTCCTGTCGTCTTCAGCAGATCGCCGACGGCGACCTTGTCGTGCAGAAAGCGCGACACGACGCCCTGTTCCTCGCGCTTCACGGTCAGCTCGACATAGGCGCGCTGCGTCGGCGAAGAGGCGATGGTATAGGAGCGCCGCGAGGGCTTGCCGTCCGCCGGCTCCACCTCGACCTGCAGGAACTGGCCGGGCAGGAAGTCGAAGGGCAGCCGATCGGCGGCCGGGTCGGCGAGCCGAAAGGTTTGAACCGTCGGCGTCTCCCGCACGATCTGCACCACGCGCAGTTGGCCGGACCAGCTCTTGGGCTTGCGCAGCGACGCCCCCGCAGGAGGCGCGGCGTTGCTCGGCGTGAGCGTTTCAGCGCTGGGCTGTAGGGCCGTCGCCTGGCGTGGCGGGGCCGGCGCGGCCGCGGGTGGAGGCCCAGCCGCCACCGGCCCACCCGCACCGACGATCTTGCGGACCCGCCGCAGGCGCGCGACCTGCAGGCCGAGCAGCATCGCGCTGACCAGCGCCAGGAAGAACATCAGCATGAAATGCGGCGGCGAGACGCCGAGCCACCGGATCGGCGTCTCGTGCGGCAG
>JAEXJH010000140.1 GCA_023445955.1 Pseudomonadota bacterium | reverse complement strand
ATCGGCGACACCGACGACGGCTCGGGCCTGCACCACATGGTCTACGAGGTGGTCGACAACGCCATCGACGAGGCCCTGGCCGGCCACGCCACCAAGGTCCAGGTGATCCTGAACGCCGACGGCTCGGTGACGGTCACCGACGACGGGCGCGGCATCCCCACTGACATCCACGAGGGCGAAGGCGTCTCGGCGGCCGAGGTCATCATGACCCAGCTCCACGCCGGCGGTAAGTTCGACCAGAACAGCTACAAGGTCTCGGGCGGCCTGCACGGCGTGGGCGTCTCGGTCGTCAACGCCCTGTCGGACTGGCTGGAGCTGCTGATCCACCGGGGCGGCAAGGTCCACCAGATGCGCTTCGAGCGCGGCGACGCGGTGCCCTCGCTGGCGGTCACGGGCGACTCGCCGGTGCGCGAGGACGGCCCCAAGGCCGGCGAGACCCTGTCGGGCACGGAGGTGACCTTCTTCCCGTCCAGGGACACCTTCGCGTTCATCGAATTCGACCGGAAGACCCTGGAGCACCGCCTGCGCGAGCTGGCGTTCCTGAACTCGGGCGTGACGATCTGGTTCAAGGACCATCGCGACGCCGAGCCGTGGGAAGAGAAGCTGCACTATGACGGCGGCATCGAGGCCTTCGTCCGCCATCTGGATAAGGTCAAGACCCCGCTGCTGAAGGCGCCGATCTCGGTGCGCGGCGTTAAGGACAAGGTCGAGGTCGACCTGGCCCTGTGGTGGAACGACAGCTACCACGAGCAGATGCTGTGCTTCACCAACAACATCCCGCAGCGGGATGGCGGCACGCACTTGTCGGCCTTCCGCGCGGCCCTGACCCGGATCATCACCGGTTATGCCGAGAGCTCCGGCATCATGAAGAAGGAAAAGGTCAATCTGGGCGGCGAAGACGCTCGCGAAGGCCTGACCTGCGTGCTGTCGGTCAAGGTGCCGGATCCCAAGTTCAGCTCGCAGACCAAGGACAAGCTGGTCTCGTCCGAGGTGCGCCCGGCCGTGGAAGGCTTGGTTTCCGAAGGCCTGGCGACCTGGTTCGAGGAGCACCCGAACGAAGCCCGGGCCATCGTCTCCAAGATCGCCGAAGCCGCCGCGGCCCGCGAAGCCGCCCGCAAGGCGCGCGAGCTGACCCGCCGCAAGAGCGCGCTGGACATCACCTCGCTGCCCGGCAAGCTGGCCGACTGTTCCGAGCGCGATCCGGCCAAGTCCGAGATCTTCATCGTCGAGGGTGACTCGGCCGGCGGCTCGGCCAAGCAGGCCCGCAATCGCGACAACCAGGCCGTCCTGCCCCTGCGCGGCAAGATCCTGAACGTCGAGCGGGCGCGCTTCGACAAGATGCTGTCGTCGGACCAGATCGGCACGCTGATCACGGCGCTGGGCGCCGGCATCGGTCGCGACGACTTCAACCCGGACAAGGTGCGCTACCACAAGATCGTGCTGATGACCGACGCCGACGTCGACGGCGCCCACATCCGCACGCTGCTGCTGACCTTCTTCTACCGGCAGATGCCGGAGCTGATCGAGCGCGGCTACATCTACATCGCCCAGCCGCCGCTCTACAAAGCCGCCAAGGGCAAGTCTTCGCGCTATCTCAAGGACGACAGCGAGATGGACGCGTTCCTGATCGACGAGGGCGTCGACGGGGCCGAGCTCGATTTGCCGTCGGGCGAGCGCCGTACGGGCCAGGACCTGCTGGCCCTGGTGCAGCTGTGCCGCCAGGCCAAGGGCAATATCGATCGCCTGGCCGCCCGCGCGCCGTCCTTCGCCGTCGAGCAGTCGGCCCTGGCCGGCCTGTTCGGCGACAAGCCCGACATCGCCGCAGCCTCGGCGCGTCTCGACCTCTATGCCGAGGAAGGCGATGGCCCGTGGACGGGCGAGCGCAACGAGACGGCCTTCGTCTTCAAGCGCATCCGTCGCGGCGTCACCGAAAACGTGGTGCTGGACGATGGCCTGCTGCACGCCGCCGACGCCCGTCGCCTGGCGGAACGGGCCGGGGCGCTGGCCGCGATCTTCTCGGGTCGGGCCGTGTTCCGCCGCAAGGACAAGTCGACCACCGTCCGCGGTCCGATGGACCTGATCGCCGCGGTGATGGACGCCGGCCGCAAGGGCCTGACCATCCAGCGCTACAAGGGTCTGGGCGAGATGAATCCCGACCAGTTGTGGGAAACCACGCTGGACGTCGAGGCTCGCACCTTGCTGCAGGTTCGCGTCAATCACGCCGACGACGCCGACGAGATGTTCAGTCGCCTGATGGGCGATCTGGTGGAACCGCGACGCGAGTTCATCCAGGAAAACGCCCTCGACGCCGAGGTCGACGTCTAAAACGGCGTTCTTCGTGCCGGAATCTTCAGCGCCGGGCGCCCATTCTGCGGGCGTTCCGGCGCTTTTTCGTTAACCAACCCCCTCGCGGCTTGGGTGTGGCCCACGGTGTCATCGCGCGGGGGTGACGAGGGCGTCATCTTGCGTGAATAGAGTCGATTCACTCTAAAGTTTGCGTGGGGATATGTCGTTTATGGAACAGGACGCCAGCCTGCGCCCCGAACGCATCCTGGATCTGTCGGAGCGACTGTCCAGCGTGGCGGGCGCCAAGATCGGCGAGATCGCCCGGGTCAACCGCGCCGCCAAGATGCTGTCGATCAACGCCCTGATAGTGGCCGCCCGTGCGGGCGAGGCCGGCAAGGGCTTCGCCATCGTCGCCGAGGAATTCAAGAAGATCTCCACCGAGATCGACGTGGTGGCTGGCGCTCTGGAAAGTCAGGTGCGCGCCGATCTCGACGAGCTGTCGGCGATCGGCGGCGCGATCCTGGGCCATATGCGCGGCCAGCGCCTGGCGGACCTGGCGCTGAACGCCATCGAGATCGTCGACCGCAACCTCTATGAGCGCACCTGCGACGTGCGCTGGTGGGCGACGGACTCGGCGGTGGTCGCGTGCCTGGCCGACGACGATGCGGGTGCGACGCGCTACGCCAGTGAGCGCCTCGGCGTGATCCTCGACGCCTATACTGTCTATCTCGACCTGTGGATCTGCGACACCAAGGGGCGGGTGATCGCCAATGGGCGTCCCGGCAAGTATCCGGGCGTGGTCGGACAGTCGGTCGCCGACGCAAAGTGGTTCCGCGATGGCATGCGCACCTCTACTGGCGACGACTTCGTGGCTTGCGACATCGAAAAGTCCCGCGCGCTGGGCGATGCGCCCGTCGCTACCTACGCCACAGCCATCCGCGAGGGCGGCCAGGCCAAGGGCAAGGTGCTGGGCGTGCTCGGCGTCCACTTCGACTGGCGGCCTCAAGCCCAGGCCGTAGTGGATGGCGTGCGCCTGACGCCCGAAGAGCGCGAACGCTCGCGCGTCATGCTCCTGGACCAGAAGGGTCGAGTATTGGCCTCGTCCGACAATCAGGGCGTCTTGACCGAAACCTTCCCACTGGATGTCTCCGGCGGCGCGATGGGCAGCTATGCCGACGGCGACATTACGGTCGGTTACGCCCTGACGCCGGGCTATGAGACCTATGCGGGCCTGGGTTGGTATGGATGCTTGGTGCAGCGCCGGCAAATTCCGATGGCGGCGGTGGCGGCGGCCTAGTCTTTGGTCGTTCGACTGCGGAATATTCGGACGACTTTGTCGCGTAAGACGCGAAAAAGGTCAGATTCTCAGCATTAACTATGGATTCTATTTGAGCAGCGTTGCCTTGAGCCGCTGTCCATGGTTTTTTAAGGCTAACTACACCGCCAAGAAAAAATATCAGTGAAACCGCCCGGGTGGGGCAACGCGTCACATAGTTAGTTTAAACAACTTATTAAGGCTGAGCTTCCCGCATAGATTGCATGAAAAGTGTGCTCTTCGGGAAACGGTAGCGCCGAGAAATCGGTGATACAGCGTAATCTGGGCTGGAGCATTGGTTTACGTTGTCCTAAACGGACGCCGTTCAATTGGAGGGAGCAGTCAAATGGCTTCTCATCGTATTAAAGCCGTCGCACTCAGCGTGGCTGTTGCCTTCGCCCCGTTCGCCGTGGGCCAGGCTGTCGCTAGCGGCGCTGCGCTGCAAGAAACCACGGCTCCCGCTGCGGAGCCGACCCAGGCCGAAGTGGCGGCAGCCATCTCGACGGCCGTCACCGCCGCGAAGGCCGATCCGACCTATGCGAGCAAGAGCAACGCCGCCAAGGCGATTGCGCTGCAGCAGGCCGTCGCTGGCGCTCTGGCCAAGAGCGGCGCCAAGGACCCGGCCGTCGTCGCCGCGGCTCTGAACACCGCCGTCGCCAGCGGCGCGATCACCGCCACCATCGCGATCCAGTCGGCCGCGACGGTCAGCCCGGCCCTGGTCACCGCTGTCGCCAGCGCGCCGGCCGTGTCGCAGCAGATGACGCAACAAGGCCTCTCGGTCAGCAGCG
>JAEXJH010000139.1 GCA_023445955.1 Pseudomonadota bacterium | reverse complement strand
AAAAATAAGCCCCCCCCGCCGGGGGTTGTGCCCCCGGGCGCATGTCAGGGTCGCGACGGCCTCCCCGGCCTGGCCGAGCCAGGCGGGAGGCGCGTTGGAATTAGCCTTCGGCCGATTCCGGGGCGGCTTCGGCGGCCGGAGCCTCCTCAGCGGCGGCTTCCGGAGCTTCCGGAGCCAGAGCGCGGGCCAGGGCCGGCTCGGTCGGGTTCACGGCGGCGCCCAGGTCGACGCCAGCGCCGGCTTGGCCAGCGGCCAGACCATCGAGAACCGCGTCAGCGATCAGGTCGCAGTACAGCTGCAGAGCGCGAGCGGCGTCGTCGTTACCCGGGATCGGATAGGTGATGCCGTCCGGATCGCAGTTGGTGTCGAGGATGGCGACGACCGGGATGTTCAGCTTGCGGGCTTCCAGGATCGCGATCGCTTCCTTGTTGGTGTCGATCACGAACATGATGTCGGGGATGCCGCCCATGTCCATGATGCCGCCCAGCGACAGTTCCAGCTTGTCGCGCTCGCGCGTCAGCTGCAGCAGTTCCTTCTTGGAACGGCCTTGGCCTTCGCCGGCCAGAACGCCTTCGAGTTCACGCAGACGCGCGATCGAACCCGAGACGGTGCGCCAGTTGGTGAGCGTGCCGCCCAGCCAACGGTGGTTCACATAGTATTGGGCGCAGCGCTTGGCGGCCGTGGCGACCGGGTCGCTGGCCTGGCGCTTGGTGCCGACGAACAGCACGCGGCCGCCGGCGGCGGCGACTTCACGGACCTTCACCAGGGCTTGGTGCAGCAGCGGGATCGACTGCGACAGGTCGATGATGTGGATGTTCGAGCGCGAACCGAAGATGTAGCGGTCCATCTTCGGGTTCCAGCGGTGCGTCTGGTGACCAAAGTGGGCGCCGGCTTCCAGGAGCTGACGCATGGAGAATTCGGGAAGAGCCATCGGGCCTTAATCCTTTTTCCGGTTGAACCTCCGCGGACACCCCCGTTCCAGACCATTCTGGAGCGGGACCGGAACGGCGACGCTGGGATGTCTCCCCGGCGCTACCGAACGTCCACGTGTGGAATGGCGGCGCAAATAGTCCCTCAGCGGAGAAAAAGCAAGCCCCAGGCGCGATCCGCCGCGTCGTCCGCACGGTTGATCCGCCATCAGGCTCGCAATCGCAAGATCCGTCCTCAAAACCGGGCCGCATCCACCGACGCTCCACAGGCGGGCGGAAAGCTGTCGCCATTCCGACATACTGATGTGGCCCTCTCGGATCGGCGACGTCGTTACCACGGCATAGCTGGAGGACGCCTCATGCTCGCGGTCTTCGACCTGGACGGAACCTTGCTGGACGGCGATTCCACGGGCCTTTGGCTCTGGGGTCGGGTCAAGCGCTCGCCCCTGCGCGCCCTGGCGGTCCTGGCCGTCGCTCCGATCGCCGCGCCGCTGGTGATCATCCCGCGCACGCGTCGGCTCGGCGCCTCGATCCTGCTATGGATCGCCACGGCCGGGCTCGGCGAGCGGGCGTTGCGAGAATCGTGCGCCCGGTTCGGCGAAACCTTCCGGACTGGCCAAGGCCCCCTCGCCTGGCGCCCCGGCGGCCTCGCCACCCTGCAGGGCCATATCGACGCCGGCGATCGCGTGGTGGTCGTCACAGCTGCGCCGGCCCTCCTGGCCCAGGCGCTGATCGGGCCGCTGGGTCATCCCATCGAAGTGATCGGCACCTCGCTGAAACGCCAGGGCGGCGGCTGGGTCGCCGACGTCCACTGCCGCAACCAGCGCAAGTGCCAGGCCTTGGCCGAAGCCGGTCACGGCGCGCGCTGGGCCTATGCCTATACCGACAGCCTGGACGACCTGCCGCTGCTGCGCGGCGCCGAGCGGCCAGTGATCGTCAAGGGCGGCAAGAAGGCCGAGCGACGCCTGTTCCGGGCTGGGCTGGCGAACGGACGCGCGGCGGCCTGGTGAGCGAGTCCGAGCGGCCTCTTGGGCGTCCCCAATCGACATACGCCTGTCTAAAGTAAGGGGACGACTGCTCCACGGGGCCGGCATGCACGTCCCGACCTCAGCCGGGTCGGCGCGCCGTGACGACGAGCCAGGGCCTGTCCCCGCCTTCGTAGCCGCCGCCCGTATAGCGATCGATCGACAGGCTCTCCCAGCCCGCCGAGCGCCGATATGCCGTCTCCAACGCGTCCGCCGAGACATAGTTGAAGTAGCGCCCGAACCGATCGCGTCCCTCGGCTTGGCCCGCCTTGAAGCTGGCGAGGTGAAGCCCGCCCGGCTTCAGCGCTCGGAAGACGCGCGTCAGGACGTCCGGCAGCGCCGGCCTGGGCGCATGCAGCAGGCTGGCATTGGCCCAGACCCCGTCATAGACCGCGGTCGCCTCCAGTTCATCGAACCGCATCACCCTGACCGACCGGCCAAGCCGCGCCTGAGCCTCCAGCGCCATCGCCTCGACGCCGTCCGCAGCGTCGACGTCGAAGCCCGCCGCCAGCATCGCCGCGCTGTCACGCCCGCCGCCACATCCCAGGTCCAGGATGCGCGCGCCCGGGGCCAGGCGCTCCAGAAACCCCTTCAGATGCCGACTGACGCCATCGGCCCCAGCCGCCGCATAGGCCCGCGCCTCATCGGCGTAGAACTGCATGGTCGCTGCATCATGCGCGGCGGGCTCCGACGAGGCGGCGACGGGCGGCCTCACGCCGGCGCCCAGGCTTCATCGCCCCGGCCAAAAGGAGGTCTTCGCTTGAGGACGTTCTTAGAGACCGAAGCAAGCATGAGACCCCTTCCTGGCTCGTACGGCTGTTCAATCTGGCGGCTTGGTCAGCCCCTGGCCTGATCCACGGTGAGCTCAGTAGAGCTGTCCTCGCCCCATGATGTGCTCAGGTAGCCCCACGCTTGGCGTCGCTCCAACAGGCGCCCGCATCCCGGGCTTCACCCGCGCGCCGGTGAAGGTTGACTCACAGAGACGGGGTGAAGACCACCACCTCTTAGAACGACTTGCCATCCACCTGCTGAGGCTTCAGGGCAAAGACGTCGACGCCGTCCAGGCACCGGACATTGATCGCCGCCATCTTGTCGCCGTTCGGGGCCGTGCCCAGGCCGAACGACTGGATGCCGCAGGTCTCGCAGAACAGGTGCGCGATGTTGTGGCGATTGAACTTGTACTCGGTCAGGGCGTCCTGGCCGCTCTTGAGCTCGAAGGCGCTCTCCGGCGCGAAAGCCAGGATCTGGCCCAGCTTGCCGCAGCGCGAACAGTTACAGCTGATGATCTGGTCCAGCTCGACCTCGACCGCATAACGCACGCGCCCGCACTGGCATCCGCCTTCATGACTGGCCATCGGCTCTCTCCCAGGTTCGGCCCGTTGTGGGCTCTTCAGTCACCGCCAACGTCCCCGGCGGAAATTATACCGAGGGATGGAATCTCTCTCTCACCGCCACGCGCTCAATGTGTAGATCTAGGAATATATTCCTATACGTCTTCCAGCAGCGCCACGCCCGGCGCGGTCTTCAGCGCGCCGCGTAGAGCCGCATCCAGCGTATAACGTCCAGGCAGGCGCAGCTCGATCTCGCGACCGCCGCCAATCGCGGCGACGAAGGTCACCTCCCCGCCCTTCTGGCCCTGGGCGGGCTCGAGGCGGCGCCTCAGCGCTTCGATCTCGGTGGCCGACGGCGAGAGGTGCACGCGCAGGCCGGCCACGACATTCTCGATGGCCCTCTCGAGCGGCTCGGCGTCGTCGCCGAAGAAGCGGACCTCGCCGTCGCGGGCCTTGGCGCGGACCTTGATGACCACGGCCTTGCCGGGCTCCAGCACCTCACGGCACTTGCGCAGGCTCTCGGGCGGGAACAGCACCTCGTACTCGCCGGACGGGTCCGACAGCGAGACGAAGGCGAACTTCTCGCCGCTCTGCGAGGCGCGCTCCTGGCGGCGGCGCACGACGCCGCACATGCGCAGGGCTTCCATGCCGGCCTCGGCCTGACCCATGGCCTCCGTCACCAGCGCCACGCGCTTGCGGCGCAGCATGCCGACCACGTCCTCCAGCGGGTGACCGGTCAGGTAGAAGCCGACGGCCGACAGCTCCTCGTCCAGCAGATCGACCTGGTTCCAGTTCTCGGTCTTGGCCAGGCGCGGGCGACCAGCCCCAGGGTCCGAGCCGAACAGGCCGCCCTGCCCGCCCTGGCGGTCGGCATGGCAGCTCTGGGCGTGGGCGATCAGCACATCGGCCGAGGCCACGATCTGGGCGCGGTTCTTGTGGATCTGGTCGAAGGCCCCGGCCCGGGCCAGGTTTTCGATGGCGCGCTTGTTGACCTGCTTGGGGTCGATCCGCTCGACGAAATCGAAAATGTCGCGGAACGGCCCGCCCTCGTCGCGGATGGCGACCAGATGCTTCATGGCCTCCAGGCCGACGTTGCGGATGGCGCCCAGGGCGTACAGCACCTCGCCGTTCTCGACCTCGAAGTCGGCGCCCGAGACATTGACGTCCGGCGCGCGGACATTGATCTCGAACTTCCGAGCGTCCTGATGGAAGACGGCCAGCTTGTCGGTGTTCGACAGATCCAGGCTCATCGAGGCGGCGAAGAACTCGACCGGCGTGTTCGCCTTCAGCCAGGCCGTCTGGTACGAGATGAAGGCATAGGCGGCGGCGTGCGACTTGTTGAAGCCGTAGCCGGCGAACTTGGCCACCAGTTCGAAGATCGAGCCTGACTGTTCCTCGGGGACGTTCTTTTCCTTGGCGCCAGAGACGAAACGGATCTTCTGGAGATCCATCTCCTCCTTCTTCTTCTTACCCATGGCGCGACGCAGAAGGTCGGCCTCGCCCAGGCTGTAGCCCGCCAGGATCTGGGCGATCTGCATCACCTGTTCCTGATAGACGATGACGCCGTAGGTCTCCTTCAGCACCGTCTCCAGCGACGGGTGCAGGGTGTCGACGGGCTTTCGGCCGAACTTACAGTCGACGAAGGTGTCGATGTTATCCATCGGACCCGGGCGATAGAGCGAGATCAGCGCGGTGATCTCCTCGATCGAGCCGCAGCGCATCTTGCGCAGCGTGTCGCGCATGCCCTGGCTTTCAAGCTGGAACACGCCAACCGTCTGGCCCGAGGCGAGCAGCTCGTAGGTCTTGGTGTCATCGAAAGGCAGCTTGCCGAGATCGATGTCGAAGCCGCGCTTGGCCAGGTGCTTCACCGCCCGGTCCAGCACCGTCAGCGTCTTCAGACCGAGGAAGTCGAACTTCACCAGGCCGGCGCTTTCCACCCACTTCATGTTGAACTGGGTGGCGGGCAGGTCCGAGCGTGGATCCTTGTAGAGCGGGGTCAGCTGGGTCAGGGGCCGGTCGCCGATGACCACGCCGGCGGCGTGGGTCGAGGCGTTGCGGAACAGGCCTTCCAGCTGCAGGGCCACGTCCAGGCAGGCCGAGACGTTGGCGTCTTCCTTCTTGGCCTGCTTGAGGCGCGGCTCAAGATCGATGGCCTGGGCCAGGGTCACCGGCGCAGCCGGGTTGTTGGGCACCATCTTGCAGAGACGGTCGACCAGACCCAACGGCAGCTGCATCACGCGACCGACGTCGCGCAACACGGCGCGGGCCTGCAACGAACCGAAGGTGATGATCTGGGCCACGCGGTCGCGGCCGTACTTCTCCTGCACGTAGGAGATCACCTCTTCGCGACGCTCCTGGCAGAAGTCGACGTCAAAGTCGGGCATGGAGACCCGCTCGGGATTGAGGAAGCGCTCGAACAGCAGGCCAAAGCGCAGCGGATCCAGGTCGGTGATGGTCAGCACCCAGGCGACCAGCGAACCGGCGCCCGAACCCCGCCCCGGACCGACCGGGATGCCGTGCGTCTTCCCCCACTTGATGAAGTCCGACACGATCAGGAAGTAGCCGGGGAAGCCCATCTTCTTGATGATGTTCAGCTCGAACTCGAGCCGCTTCCAGTACTCTTCCTCCGGGGCCGATAAGGTCAGGCCCACGAAGCGGGCTTTGAGGCCTTCCCGGGCCTGGTGCTCCAGCTCCTCGGCCTCGTTGCGGCCGTCGCCGGTCGGGAAGCTGGGCAGGATGGGGTCGCGCTTGTGCACCATGAAGGCGCAGCGGCGAGCGATATCGAGGGTGTTGTCGCAGGCTTCCGGCAGGTCGGAGAACAGCTTGCGCATATCCGCCGCAGGCTTGAACCAGTGCTCGGGCGTGACGCGACGGCGCTCGTCCTGGCCAACGAACGAGCCGTCGGAGATGCACAGCAGCGCGTCATGCGCGTCGTAGAAGCTTTCCTTGGCGAAATAGACGTCGTTGGTAGCGACCAGCGGTGCATCGTGCTCATAGGCCCAGTTGACCAGACCCGGCTCGGCCGCCGCCTGCTTGGGCAGGCCATGGCGCTGAAGTTCGACGTAGAAGCGGTCGCCGAACACCCGCTGCATCTCGGCCAGGGCCGCTGAGGCCTCGGCCGTCTTGCCGGCGGCGAACAGCGCGTCGACCGGACCGTCCGTGCCGCCAGACAGCAGGATCAGGCCCTCGCTGTACTCGATGACCTTGGCCCAGGGCACGATCGGCTCGGGCAGTTCGGCGCTGTCGAGATAGGCGATCGACGACAGTTCCGAGAGGTTCAGATAGCCCTGCTCGTTCTGGGCCAGCAGCATGATCGTCGGGGCCCGCGCCCAGCGCTCGGTAGGGCCGCCGCCGATGCCGGTGATCGGAATGGCGCAGCCGATGATTGGCTGGACCCCAGCATCCTTGGCGTAGGACGAGTATTCAAGCGCCCCGAACAGGTTGGCGCGGTCGGCGATGCCGGCGGCGGGCATGCCCACCCCTGCGGCCAACTTGCCGATCTGATCGGCCTTGATGGCCCCTTCGAGCAGCGAATAGGCCGAACGGACCCGCAGGTGGACGAACCCTTGTCCTTCCGCGTCCGCCATGACCGACCTCCCCTAAGCGACCATCGCTATACGACTCAGGCCACCAGGTTGGCGACCGTGCACATCATCCAGACGAAGCTGGCGACCGAAACAAGGGCCAAAGACTCACGCGCGATACGGATCATAGCAGCCTCCACAGATTTCTTGCTTTGTTCCATATTCCCCTTTTGTTCTGTTCACAAGATGTTCCGCGACGTTCCACCGCATTTTCTTCGCCCGAGTCAGTCGATAGGCCGCCCGGCGAACCGAAAATCGATATGGCCAAGCCGACCGGATCGGTTCAGATCGAAGCCATGCGCCTGATCATCGACACCGACACCGCCGGCGACGACGTCTTCTCGCTGATGCTGGCCCTGACCCGCCCCGGCGTGACCGTCGAGGCCATCACCATCGCCCACGGCAATGTCGGCTTTGTCCAGCACGCCGAGAACGCCCTGGTGACACTGGAGACCTGCGGCAAGGCCGGCGAGGTCCCCGTCTATCTGGGCGCCCAGGCCCCGTTTACCCGCGCGCCGCTGGACGCGGCCTACGTCTTCGGCCACGACGGCATGAGCGACAGCGGCTTCCCCAAGGCCGCCCAGCGCCCGGCCGACGGCCACGCGGTCGACGAGCTGGTCCGGCGGATCATGGACGCACCCGGCGAGATCACCCTGATCGCCCAGGCGCCGCTGACCAATATCGCCCTCGCCTACCTGCGCGAGCCGCGCATCGCCAAGGCGCTGAAACACCTATGGGTCATGGGAGGCACGGACAACGGCGTCGGCAATGTGACCCCAGCTGCCGAGTACAACTTCTATGTCGATCCGGAGGCGGCCAAGATCGTCGTCAATGCGGGCTTCAACCTGTCGATCGCCACCTGGACCCTGACCTTGCAAGACGGCCTGTGGAACACCGCGCAGCTGTCCGAGCTGGAAGCGCTGAACACCAACAAGGCCCGGTTCTTCACCGACGTGAACCGCGCCTCCCTCGCCTTCGCCCGCGAGACCGAGGGACTGGACGGCAGCCTGCACCCTGACGCCCTCACCTGCGCCATCGCCTTGGACGAGAGCCTGATCCTGGAAGCCGAGGACTGTGTGGTCGATGTCGAAACGATGGGCGAGCTGACGCGTGGTTATCTCAGCGTCTCGCACTCTATTCTTCCGGATATCGAGATCGCGGACCCGGCCCTTAAACGTCGACTACCCAACGCAAGGGTGATCAAGAAAATAGACCAGACTGGCTTCTTCGCGGCTATGAAGACCGCGCTGCTTTAACCTTATCGAAGGTGGTTCGGCCCAGATTTCAGACATGGGACGAAACGCCGCTTCACTTCTGGTCTTAGGGCTAAGCTTGGCGGGCGCCGATGCGGCGCACGCTGAGGCGGACCTGTTCTCCCGCGACACGATCTCTGGCCTGGTCGACCTGCGTCTTGCGGCTGCGAACGGCGAAAAATCCTGGATCGACGGCGCCGTCGGCAAGGCGCGGTTCGGTGATGGTCACCAGGGGCTGCGCCTGGGCGAAGCGGCCCTGGTCTGGAACCCGCGCTTCTCCGACACCCTGTCGGCCGTGGTCGTCGGCGAGAGCCAGGACGGCCAGCGACACGTGGTCGATCTGGGCGAAGGCTATCTGGCCTATCGCTCGCAACCAGGTTCTGCCCTGCGCCTGTCGGCCCGCGCGGGCGTGTTCTATACGCAGATCTCGCTGGAGCAAGACGGCCTGGGCTGGTCCGTGCCCGACACCATCACCCCCTCGGCGA
>JAEXJH010000138.1 GCA_023445955.1 Pseudomonadota bacterium | reverse complement strand
TGGGCCGTTTTCCGTGTGGGCGCGATGTATTATATAGTAAAGTTGTAAGTCGTCCATGTATTGGTGGAAAAATCGTGATTAGTTATAGTGTCTGTATTATATTAATAAATAACACGTTATCTTTTGGGGTTGATGTAGAACATTTTAATGGAGATCGGTGTGCGACCAATTCTCTTGACGGCGATTGTATTTTCGATTTTCACCTGTCCTGGAGCATCGCTTCTGGCGGCGACACCTTCGGCCGGTGGGCCGCCGGCTAACGCTCAGCGGGTGGGTTACACAGTTAAAACTTTTTCTTCGCCATCATTTTTGGCTGATACTGTAGATTTAAAGGGTACGGCTGCGGCGGGATTCCAGTGGTACGGGTGGAGTTTCTTCGGGCAAAAGATATCAAATAGCTTATCAAAGATATCCACTAATCCGGACGGCAGTATTTCGGTCGGGGGAACATATATAGCGTCTGCCGCCAAGGCGCGGGGGGCGCCATATTTCACCGGTGTAGCATTCGGCGGCGGTGGTTACTTTGAGGCGGAAGTGAAGTTTGATCCCACTTATGCCACGGGGCGTACCTATTGGCCGTCTTGGTGGGGGATGTCGGTAGAGCATCTAGCGGAAATGCCTGCTCCGTTCGGTCGTTGGTCGGGAAAATCGAGAAACTTCGAGCATTTCGGAGAAATGGACTTCTTCGAATACAATACCGCCTTCGGCCGTGCGACGAATGAGTATGGTGGAACTCTACATGACTGGTACGGTGAGCATGGGAAGAGTTGTGCAAAATACTGTTCAACAAACACGTCCTATCGATCTTCTACGATAAAGGTGCCGAAGGGCACAGACTGGAAAAAGTATCATAAAATTGGCGCCCTATGGGTGCCGGCCGCGAAAGGCGTAAAGGGCTACATCACATTCTATTTCGACGGTTTGCCGATGAACACCTTCTATTGGGAAAGGTTCGCTCCCGACGAAGGACCGCCTTTGGTGCCTGCTATCGCCAGGAGCACAACCCACAGCGTTAGCGACGTTCTGCATATGGCACTCATCTTGGGCGGCGCGGAGAAGGCCCCTATGACCATTAGGTCCGTCAACGTTTGGCAGGCGTCCGACGCGAACAACTGGCGAAACTAGAAGCGCGATGGACCACGCACGCCGGGTCAGGTTGAAGCCACGAGCGCCGTCGCTTCAAAAATGCTTTCGATATTTAGTCAGTGTGAGCCCGATCTGCTCCCCTGCCATCTGGCTGGCCTGCACCGAACCGCCTAGCGGTAAGTATGCACTGCCGTTGCCGTGGCCGATGCCCTTGTCGCCGTTTTCCTTGAAGGTGCGACCGAGCTCGGAAAGGATGACACCCGTCGTCTTTGACTAAGTCTCGAACTCATCTCGTTGGCCGAGCCGGCCTGGCCACGCCCAAAGTGGCTGATCCGGTCGGATAGAGCGCCTGTGGCACCGCCTGTTTGAGGTGTGTCTGTCAGCCGCCAACGTTCATGAGGGCGAGATCGTAGCCCGTCTTCATCGGCCGAGAGCCGGAGAGTTCCTCAGCCAATCGCGCCATGAAGTCGGAGTGATAGTTTCGCGCGGACCTGCCATGGGCTTATGAGCATCTGGAGTCTCGAGGTGAGATAAGAGCAATTCCATCGCCGGGTGGTGTGGCAATCGATCGCTCGAACAGAGTCCGGCGAGTTCATATCTGCGGGGGCGTGGCGTGCTGCTGGGGCTGTAAGCTGCCTTTAGGCGCAACAGCGCAAACTGACAAAGATGTCGATAGCATAAGTCATTGAAAGGATTGGAGGCCCGGCCCGGAATCGAACCGGGGTGCACGGATTTGCAGTCCGCTGCGTCACCACTCCGCCACCGGGCCATCCGGGTCGACGACGTTTAAGCGTCGGCGAAGAGGAAGCGTTCGATACAGGACGAGGCCGGCCGCTGCAACGGATTCGTCGCAGGGCCGGCTGATTTGTCGTTACAGGGGCCCCACGCCACCGGGGCTGGTCTGGAAGTCGAAGGCCGGCTCGCGGCGGCGGCGCGGGTCGGGGGCGCCGGTTCCGCCGAAGTTGTAGGTGACGCCGACGAAGATGGCCCGCAGGTCCAGGTCGAGGGCGCGGCGGTCCTTCAGGGCCGGGGTGTCGATGACCAGCTTGTCGCCGAAGGTCTTCAGGGCGTCCTGCACCGTCACCACGCCCGAGACGCGGTCGTTGAACTTGTGGCGGTAGCCCAGCAGCAGCATGCCGGTCGGTTCCTTATATCCCTGGGGCGTCAGGCGCTTGCCGGTGGCGAAGCCGCTGATCTGCAGGAAGTCCTTCGGCGTGGCCTGCACGTTCAGGGCCGCGTAGCCGGAGACAGTCCAGGCCGAGCGCTTGTCGGGGAAGCCGAGGTCGGTGGCGCCGATCTCGTTCCAGAAGGCGTTGCCGCTGATCGTGTACGAGATCTTGGGCGTCAGGCGAGCGTTGGCGACCAGCTCCAGACCGCCGCTACGGCTCTTGGCCAGGTTGGCCTTGCTGGTCAGCAGCACGCCATTGCCGATGTCGCGGATCACGTCGGTGACGCCGTCGCGCGCTTCGCGGAAATAGACCGTGCCCTGGTAGTAGTTGTAGCCCTTGCGCAGCTGGTAGCCGACCTCGAACGAGTCCGTGGTCTGGGGCTTCAGGCGCGGGTCGCCCTGACGGTAGTTATAGGGGTCCTGGTAGATGCGGTACGGGTTCAGGTCTTGGGCCGTCGGGCGCTGGATGCGGCGGCTGTAGCTGGCGTTGATCTGGCGCGCATCGTCGAGCTTGTACTGCACGTGCAGCGACGGATAGGCGCGCAGGTAGTCGTAGCCGTCCTTCAGGTTCGAGGTGACCTGATTGGTGTCGATCTTGACCTCTTCCAGGCGCAGGCCCGGCATGATGGTCAGGTCGCCGATCGGACGGCTGTAGGTGACGTAGGCGGCGTGGACCGTCTGGTCGTACTTGAACTGGTTGGTCAGGGACGGATCGACGACCAGGGCGCCGCCGGTCGGGCCGCGGGCGCCGTAGTTGTCGTAATCGTTGTTGTCGATCTGCAGCTCGTAGCCGGCCACCAGCTTGGCGCCGCCGGGCAGGGGGCGCTTGTACTCGGCCTTCAGGCGGCTCTGGACCAGCTTGTCGCCGATGCTGACGTGCTCGACATAGTTGGAGACGGTCGGCAGCTGGTTGAAGCCGTTGGCGTCGGTGAGCTGGCGATCGCGGGTGCGCTCGACGCCAGCATGCAGCGTGAACTCGTGTTCGTCGCCGGAGAACTTGCGGCGCAGGTCGCCGGTCACGCCGCCGACCGACTTCTTCATGTGGCCGTCGCTGAGGCGCTGGTAACGGACGATTGGCGTCCCGTCGACGTCCTTGCCCTCGTACGACGAGCCGGCCTTGGAGTCGTAGGACATGTCGTTGTAGCGGGCCTCGGCGCTGATCCGGGTCTGCTTGTCGAGGTCGTAGTCGACGCCGAGGCGGGCGTTGTGCGACTGGCCCTTGCTGTTGAAGCCGACCTTCTGGCGGCTGTCGGCGTAGCGGCCGGTGGCGGCGTCCAGGCGCGAGCGGTCGTCCTCGATCGAGCCCTTGGCCTTGTCGCGGCGCCAGCCGGCGTCGCCAGAGAGGGTCAGGTTCTTGGTGTTGCGGGCCAGGCTGATGCTGGCGTTCTTTCGGCCTTCGGTGCCGACATTGGCGCGCACCGAGCCGGTCGTACCGACGCCGCGCTGCTGCTTGGTGATCAGGTTGATGACGCCGGCCGAGCCTTCGGGGCTGAAGGCGGCCGACGGGTTGGTCATCACCTCGACGCGCTCGAACTGGCTGGCGGGGATCTGCTGCAGCACCTGGCCGCGGTTGTCGCCCTTGAACATGCCCGACGGCTTGCCGTCGATCATGATGGTGACGTTGGGATCGCCGCGCAGGCTGACATTGCCCTGCACGTCGACCTGCACCGAGGGGACGTTGCGCAGCACGTCGGCGACCGAGCCGGTCGCAGCCTGCAAGTCCTTGCCCAGGCTGTAGCTGCGGCGGTCGATCGATGTCTTCACGTCCTGAGATGAGGGCGCGGTGATGGTCACGCCCTGGACCTGGCTGGATGGCTCCTTCTTGGCCGGAGCGGGCGTGGTCGTCGTGGTCTGGGCGACGGCGGCCGTGCTGAAGGCGGCCAGGCCCGTGGCGGCGAGAAGCGCGGCGCGGCGGGTCGTGAAGGTCATGGAAGGTCTCCTCTGTTGGGAGCAACCTGCCGGAACGACTCAAAGCGTTGCAGTGCCGGGCGTCAGGCCCGCGAGGTGACGTTTGTCATGTCGGCCTATTGAGCCGGATCTACCGCGTCCAAAACCTGGGGCGCGGCTCCATCGGCGCCGTTGAACACCAGGGTGCGGGTCACGCCCAGGCGGCGGATGTTCACCTGGTTGACCTCGTCGCCATAGACGTCAGCGAACATGGAGGCCTTGACGGCGACAGGGGCCTTGGCGTCGGTCGGATCGATCTTGCCGGAATACTGGAAGCGGACGTCGTCGGCGCCCAGGGTCATGTCCTTGAGCGTCAGGTTGACCCGAGTGTCGTTCACCGCCACGGCGAAGTGCTCGCCCATGTAGGTCTTCAAGGCTTCTATGGCCTCGGGATCGTCCAGGCTGGCCTGGGCATCGGGAGCGATCACCGCCAGGGCCGGCTCGGCGTCGTGCGTCGGAATCCGGTGGCTGACGGTGACCGCGCCGGTCTTGGCGTCGATCTCCACGACGCTCAGCGCGCCGTGGCCGCGATGCGCGGCCGCCGGGAGCGGGGCGAGCACAAGGCCCGCCGCCGCGAGAAGGGCGGCCGCGCGCACGATCACTTCGGACCTTCGTCCTTCTTGGGATCGCCGGCCGCGACGGCGGCCAAGCCGTTCGGCTCGACCTTCATGTTGGCGTCCTTCATGCGGTTCGCCTGGTCGGGGAACTTCATGATTTTCAGCGTCGTCGGGGTGATGGCGCCGTCATAGACGTTGTTGCCGCGGTCGGCGTCGGCGGTTTCCCACATCGGGTCGAGTTCGGCGCCCTTCAGCTCCTTGCCGCTCACATATTGCCACGTGACCTGCTTGGAGTTCTTGCGCCAGATCTCGGCCGGAATGCGGACCGTCTCGCTGGTGCCGTCGGTGAAGTCCATCTTGATGATCACTGGCATCACCAGGCCGCCGATGTTGCGGAAGGTGAAGCGGTAGAGGTTGTCCTTGAAGTCCTGGGCGGCCAGTTCTTCCGGGGTCATGTCCTCGCGCGCCGACTTGGCCTTCTTGCGGGCGCTGTCGAACACGGTGAACTGGTCGTTTTGGTCGTAGAAGTCGCGGACCTTGGGGTCACGCTCGACGACCGTCTGGGCCTTGTTGTTGGCGGCCGTGCGCGACTCCGGCTCCTTGCCGTCGGCCGTCTTGCGGACGGCGGCTTCGGCGTCGGGATCGCCGCTGTCGAGGCGGGCCTTGACGATCTTGTCCAGCGAGATATCGACGTGGTCGGTCGAGTAGAACCAGCCGCGCCAGAACCAGTCCAGATCGATGCCCGAGCTCTCTTCCATGGTGCGGAAGAAGTCGTACGGCGTTGGGTGCTTGAAGCGCCAGCGGGTGGCGTATTCCTTGAACGCGCGGTCGAAGAGCTCGCGGCCCATGACCGTCTCGCGCAGGATCACCAGGGCCGTGGCGGGCTTGGAGTAGCCGTTCGGGCCGAACTGGATGACCGAGTCCGACTGGGTCATCAGCGGCACCTGGTCCTGGCTGACCATGTACTCGACGATGTCCTTGGGCTCGCCGCGACGCGACGGGAACTTCTTGTCCCACTGCACCTCGGCCTGGAACTCGAGGAAGCTGTTGAGGCCCTCGTCCATCCAGGTCCACTGGCGCTCGTCGGAGTTGACGATCATCGGGAAGTAGTTGTGGCCGACCTCGTGGATCACGACGCCGATCAGGCCGTACTTGGCGCGCTCGGTATAGGTCAGAGCGCCGGTCTTCTTGTCCTTCGTCGGGCGCGGGCCGTTGAAGGAGATCATCGGATATTCCATCCCGCCCACCGGGCCGTTGACCGACTGGGCCACCGGATAGGGGTACGAGAAGGTGAAGTCCGAATAGACCTTCAGGGTGTGGGCGATCGACTTGGTCGAATAGGCGTCCCACAGCGGGCGCGCTTCCTTGGGGAAGAACGACATGGCCATGACCAGCGGGTGAGCCGCATCGCTCTCCTGCTTCACGCCCAGGGCGTCCCAGACGAACTTGCGCGAGCTGGCCCAGCCGAAGTCGCGGACGTTGCTGGCCGAGAACACCCAGGTCTTCTCCGTCGTGGCCTTGCCCTTCTCGGCGGCCAGGGCCTCCTCGGGGGTGACGACGTAGACGGGCTCGGCGGCGGTGCGGGCCTTGGTCAGGCGGTCGCGCTGAGCGGCGGTGAGCACGGCGGCCGGGTTCTGCAGCACGCCGGTGGCCGAGACCACGTGGTCGGACGGCACGGTCAGGGCGACGCGGTAGTCGCCGAACTCCAGCGTGAACTCGCCCGAGCCGAGGAAGGCCTTGTTGTGCCAGCCCTCATAGTCCGAATAGACGGCCAGGCGCGGGAACCACTGGGCGCCCTCGTAGATGCAGTTGCCGTCTTCGCCCTTGCCGGTGAAGCACTCGTAGCCGCTGCGGCCGCCGACGACCTTGTTCTCGACCATCGGGAGCGTCCACTCGATGGTGATCTTGGTCTCGCCGCCGTTGCCGCGCACCGCGGCCGGCAGGTCCACGCGCAGCAGCGTGTCGACGACGGTGAACTTCAGCGGACGGCCCGAGGCGTCCTTCACCGACTTGATGGTGAAGCCGCCTTCCCATTCCTTGAAGCGCTGGATGCGGCGCACCTGGCCCAGGCTGATCGAGTCGCCAGAGACGGTTTCGGTCAGCTTGCTGATCGAGTCGCGCTTGTAGTCCTGGTCCAGCAGCAGCCACAGATAGGGCAGGCTGTCGGGCGAATTGTTCTTGTAGGTGATCGTTTCCTTGCCGGTCAGCAGCTTGGTGTCTTCGTTCAGGTGAACGTTGACGTCGTAGTCGACCTTCTGCTGCCAGTAGCGATAGCCCGGCGCGCCCGACGCGTTGCGATAGTCGGTCGGCGTCGGCCAGTCTTCACCTTCGAGCTGGCGGAACTTGTCGTCGAACGGCGCCTTGGTCTGCTTGATGGCGTCGGCGTGCGCGACAGTGGAAGCGAGCGCGGCGGCGAGCACGCCGGCCACGACGTAGCGAATAGAACGTTTTGACAAATCCTGCCCCTCAGAACCCTGACTAAACCCCGCACGGACCTTGCCAGGGCTTAGGCGAAAATCACCCCATTTTCGTAGGAGTGTGTCAGAAATTTATCTTGATGCCCGCGCGTACTGCACGAGGCTCCACGGGGTGGAAATGAACGTCGTCGACGCCGTCCGCGGGCTCGCCAGGCAGGCGCGAAGCGTATGAGTAGGCGATGTCGTCATTCTTGCTGTTGGTCATGTTCAGGACCTCGACCATCAGGCTGGCCTTGCCGAAGTCCTGGACGAAGATCGCATTGACCAGGCTTGTCGGGCGCGAGCGCACGGAATTGTCTTCGATCAGCGGCGCACCGCCCAGGCGGCGATAGGTCAGCGACAGGGTCGAGGCCTGGCCCAGTTTCCAGCTGGCGCCGCCGCTTAAGACCGAGCTGACGGCGTTGGGAATCCGGTCACCGTTGGTGAAGCGCGCGTGGGTCCCGGCGTAGGAGGCGGTGATGTTCAAGCGCGCGGTTGGGCGCCAGTCGGCCAGCAGTTCGACGCCCTTGCGGCGGGTGGCGCCGGCGGCCTCGGTGAAGCCAGCGTCGCCGACATAGACGAGTTCTGAATCGACGTGCAGCGCCCAGGCCGCCGCCGTCAGGGTCAGGCCCTGGCGCTTCCAGCGCAGGCCCAGTTCTGCGCCATCCGAGGGGGACAGCAGCGGCGCACGCTGGCTCGGATCCTCGCCCACCGCGCCGCGGGCGTCGTTGGAGTGGAAGCCGCGCCCGGCGTCGGCGTAGAGTTCGAAGGTCTTGGACACCCGCCAAGCCAGGGCCAGCTTGGGGCTGACCAGCAGATCGCTGACATCGCCGGCGTTGCGCGGGTCGCCGGCCTTCACATCCGCGCCCATGGCGTCGGCGCGTACGCCAAAGGTGGCGTCCAGCTTGCCGAACGCCTTCGAGGCCTCGCCCCACAGGGCCGTCGACCTTTCGGTCAGGGCGTCCTGGCGCACGGTCTCGCGGCGAACACGGGCGGTCGTGCGGTAGAGGCCGACCTTGCCGATATCGTCGACGCGGGCGGTGACGCCGGTGCGGGCGCTCCAGCCGTCGCCCAGCGTCCAGCGCTTGGTCAGCGACCCGCCGTAGATCCAGCGCTGGTCGGCTTGCTCGAACTGATCGCCATTGACGGGATCTTCGAGGAAGTAGGTGAAGTTCGAGAATAGATCGAGCTTGTAGTGCTGGACGTAGACGACGCTGTCCAAGCCGCGCAGCAGGTCGCGGCGGCGAGCCGACAGGATGTAGCGCGAGGTGCTTCCGCCATCGGTCTTGTCGACCGCATCGAGATAGTCCAGCCGCCCGTCCTCGACCGCGCGGCGCGGGATCTGGTCGGTGGCGTTCCAGTCGGCGTCATAGGCGAGGGCAGTGATCGACCAGCCGCCGACGATGGCGCGGCCCAGCAGGTTGATCTTCTTCAGGTCCTCGGGGTTCGTCCAGGCGCCGCGCGCGGTCGAGACGTCGGCGGCGACCAGTACGTTCTGGCTCAGGGCCTTGGAGCCGACGGCGCGGTAGTAGTCGTTCTGGCCGACCCAGGCCTGCAGGCCGTCGCCGTGCAGGTGGTCGGCGGTTTCGAACGCGACGGCGCCGGCCGTGGCGAAGTCGCCGTTCTCGGCCGAGTAGGGGCCCTTCTTGAAGCCGATGTCGTGCACGAACTCGGGCGTCAGGACATTGAGATCGAGGTAGCCCTGGCCGTGCCCGTGGCTGGGCAAATTCAGCGGCACGCCGTCCAGCGAGGCGGCCAGGTCCGTGCCGTGATCCAGGTTGAAGCCGCGCAGGAAGTACTGGTTGGCCTTGCCCGCGCCCGAGTGCTGGGTGGCGGCCAAGCCCGGCACCGCCTCGATCAGCTCGCCCGGACGCAGCAGCGGGCGCACGGCGAAGTCCGAATAGCTGATCTTGCCCTCGCTGGCCGAGGTCGCGCGGCCGAAGTCGTTGGCGCGTCGGCCCCAGACCGAGATCGCCTCGACCTCCTGCGCTCGGACCAAGGCGGGCGTCGAGGCGGCGGCGAGCAGGGCGATCAGAAAGGCGGAACGAACCATGCTCGGCTGTTAGGCGAGCGGGGCGTTTTGGGCAAGTTCGGGGCCGAACTCGACCGAACGTTGCTCCGCCACACCAAGTTTTAACGGCGCCATGGCATCGATAGCCGCCTGAAAGTCCAGGGAGCGGCCCGTCTTGAAACCTGCAGTGCTGCAAGCCGCCGCCGAGATCGGCGTGGACGCCCCCGCGCCGCAGGGCCTGGGTCGCGTCGCCCTGATCGCCGGATTCTTGGCCTATGCCGCCGCCGCTGGCGCGGCCTGGTGGCTGTCGGTGCGGCTGATCCCGGCTGAGCTGAGCCTGACCATCCTGGGCAAGACGCTGCATACGGCGTCGGTCCACGATCACCTGAACAACATCTTCCTCGTCTTCCTGCTGCTGCCGACAGCGCTGTGGATCGAGTGCGTGGTGGTGGGCTGGCAGGCCAGCTCGCTGCGCCAGCTGCTGTTTGCCCGCACGCGGTCGCTGAACACCGACATCGCGGTCTTCATCCTGGGCCAGGGGCACGTGACCGACATCATCGGCCGGATCCTGATGCTGGGCGCCTCGATGATCTCGGGCGCGTGGATCCACGACGCCATCGCGACCCACACCGGCGTGAACCTGGGGCCGCCGCCGCTGCCGTTCGCGCTGCAGCTGCCGCTCTATTTCGCGGTTTACAGCTTCTTCGACTACTGGACCCACCGGACGGACCACACGAAATTCATGTGGCCACTGCACCGCTATCACCACTCGGCCGAGGATTTCGGCGTTGTGACCTCCGGCCGTCAGCACCCGGTGACCTTCACCGCCATCTTCCTGGTCAACCTGCCATTGGCCGTGCTGGGCGCGCCGGCCAGCGTGATGATCTATGTCAACGTGCTGGTCGTCGCCCTGGGCTTCTTGATCCACTCCAAGATCGAGTCCGACTGGGGCTGGGTCGGGCGCTGGCTTGTTCAGTCGCCCAATCACCACCGGGCGCACCACAAGCTGGACATGACCCGTCCGACCGGCCACTTCGGCATCGCGCCGATCTGGGATCGGCTGTTCGGCACCTGGTACGAGGACAGGCCGGACCCGAAGCTGGCGATCGGCGTCGACACGCCCTACAGCCACGGCTTCTTCGTGCCGCGCGACATGCTGCGCGACTACGTCCACTTCTGGATGGGATGGTTCGGCGGCCAGAGCGACGGGCCGGACTCCGACCCGAAGCTGTTCCGGAAGCGCTAGGCCGCCTTCAGCAGCCCGTCGAAATACTCGATCGTCCGCATCAGCCCGACCTTCAGCGGTGCGGTGGGCGTCCAGTCCAGCGCCTGCTTGGCCAGGGTGATGTCGGGCTGGCGCTGGCGCGGATCGTCGGAGGGCAGGGGACGGTGGACCAGCTCGGACTTGCTGCCCGTCAGCTCGACCACCAGCTCGGCCAGTTGCTTCATCGTGAACTCGACCGGGTTGCCCAGGTTGATCGGGCCGGTCACCTCGTCGCCGGTGTTCATCAGCCGCATCAGGCCGTCGACAAGGTCGTCGACATAGCAGAACGACCGCGTCTGGTTGCCGTCGCCATAGAGGGTGATGTCCTCGCCCTTCAGCGCCTGGACGATGAAGTTCGACACCACCCGCCCGTCATTGGGATGCATGCGCGGGCCATAGGTGTTGAAGATCCGCGCCACCTTGATGCGCAGCTTGTGCTGGCGCCAGTAGTCGAAGAACAGGGTCTCGGCGCAGCGCTTGCCCTCGTCGTAGCACGAGCGGATGCCGATCGGATTGACGTTGCCCCAGTAGGTCTCGACCTGCGGGTGGATGGTCGGATCGCCGTACACTTCCGAGGTAGAGGCCTGCAGGATCTTGGCCTTCACCCGCTTGGCCAGCCCCAGCATGTTGATCGCGCCGTGGACGCTGGTCTTCGTCGTCTGCACGGGGTCGAATTGGTAGTGCACCGGGCTGGCCGGGCAGGCCAGATTGTAGATCTGGTCGACTTCGACATAGAGCGGCATGGTCACGTCGTGGCGCAGCAGCTCGAAGCGCGGATTGGTCAGGTTCTGGGCCACGTTCTGGCGCGAGCCGGTGTAGTAGTTGTCGACGCACAGCACCTCGGCGCCGGTCTCCAGCAGACGGTCGCACAGGTGCGAGCCGACGAAGCCGGCGCCGCCCGTCACCAGAATTCGCTGCGTGTGCATGGACCGGCTGACCTTTCAGGGACTCGAAGAGAGTCGTCCCCGCAGTTGTACAGCCGGGCTTTCTAGACCGTCGAGCCCTCGCCGAAGCTGCGGGGCTCGGTGACGACCGAGGGCTCGGCGATCGGCTTGGGCCGCTTGGCCGGCTGGGCCGTTTCCGCCAGGCGCGGTGACAGCTGCTCGGGCGCGAAGTCGTCGACCGCGACCACGGCGGCCACCGCCTGGTCGGCGGCGTCCAGGGCGGCGATCTCGTCGGGCGTCAGCAGGCCCTTGGCCAGGCCGTCCTTCCAATGGCGCACGCCTTGGTCCTTCAGCCGGTCATGGATCGGCTGGGTGGCGACCACGCGTTCGAAGGCGTCGATCAGCTGGCCGATGGCCTCGTCCTTGCCGCCGACATAGACGCCCTCGACCAGCCGGTCGCGGGTCTCGGA
>JAEXJH010000137.1 GCA_023445955.1 Pseudomonadota bacterium | reverse complement strand
ATCCGGACAAGGTCGGGGCGTTCGGCTTCTCCTCCGGCGGCTTCACCGTGCTGGCGGCGGCGGGCGGCAAACCGCATCTGTCGAAGATGCCCGGCCACTGCCTGGCTCACCCTAAGAACTTCGACTGCAAGCTGACGGGCAGCCATCCGATCCCGGCCGGGGCCATGACCGCCCAGTGGGTCCACGACAGTCGCATCAAGGCCGTGGTCTCGGCCGCGCCGGCCCTGGGCTTCACCTTCGGCAAGGACGGCCTGAAGGGGATCAAGGCGCCGATTCAGCTGTGGAAGGCGGCCGACGACGAAATCCTGCCGGGCGACGACTATGCCGAGGCCGTGCACCGCGACCTGCACCGCCCGCACGACTACCGCATCGTCGCCGGCGCCCGGCACTTCGACTTTCTCACCCCCTGCGACACCGCGCCGCCCGGAGCCTCTCAAGTTCTGTGCGAAAGCGCCCCAGGCTTTGACCGGCGAGCCTTTCACCGCGATTTCAACGCCGCGGTGACCCGGTTCTTCACCGACCAATTGGTCGCACCCAAGCTTTAGTTTCACACCTGATTAACCACGATCGCCGAGTCTGCGCAGGTCATTAGGAGCCGTCTTGCGTAGCCTCATCGCCGCCGTCGAACGTATCGATCCCCTGACCATCTACGGGCGCGTGGCGGCCGTGGGCGGTCTGCTGATCGAGGTCCGTGGCGGCCTGACCCGCCTGACGGTCGGCGCCCGGGTCGAGATCGAGCGTCCCGGCCAAAAGCCCCTGCCCGCCGAGGTTGTCGGCTTCCGCGAGACCCGCGCCCTGCTGATGCCGTTCGGCCCCGTCGAGGGCGTTGGCCCGGGCGCGGAGATCCGCTTCATGCCGGAAGGCGCGGTCGTGCGCCCGACCAAGGCGTGGCTGGGCCGCATCATCAACGCCTTCGGCGAGCCGATCGATGGCCTGGGTCCCCTGCCCCAGGGTGAGATCCCCTATCCGTTGAAGACCTCTCCCCCGCCGGCCCACGCCCGCGGCCGGGTGGGCGAGCGCTTGGACCTGGGCGTGCGCTCGATGAACGTCTTCACCACCACCTGCCGCGGCCAGCGCCTGGGCATCTTCGCCGGCTCGGGCGTTGGCAAGTCGGTGCTGCTGTCGATGCTGGCCAAGGAGGCCACCTGCGACGCCGTTGTTGTCGGCCTGATCGGCGAGCGGGGCCGCGAGGTCCGCGAGTTCGTGGAGGAGACCCTGGGCGAGGACGGCCTGCGCCGCGCCGTCGTCGTGGTCGCCACCTCGGACGAACCGGCCCTGACCCGCCGCCAGGCCGCCTATATGACGCTGGCGATCAGCGAGTACATGCGCGACCAGGACCAGGAAGTCCTCTGCCTGATGGACTCGGTGACCCGCTTCGCCATGGCCCAGCGCGAGATCGGCCTGGCCGCCGGCGAACCGCCGACCACCAAGGGCTATACGCCCACCGTCTTCACCGAGCTGCCCAAGCTCTTGGAACGCGCCGGCCCCGGCCCGGTCCGCGCCGACGGCACCTATGCTGCGCCGATCACCGCCCTCTTCACCGTGCTGGTGGACGGCGACGACCACAACGAGCCGATCGCCGACGCCACGCGCGGTATCCTGGACGGCCACATCGTCATGGAGCGCGCCATCGCCGAGCGCGGCCGCTTCCCGGCGATCAACGTCCTCAAATCGATCAGCCGGACCATGCCGGGCTGCCAGCACCCGCACGAGCGCGACATCGTCAAGGGCGCGCGCCAGGTGATGGCCGCCTACGCCAACATGGAAGAACTGATCCGCATCGGGGCCTACCGCGCCGGCGCGGACCCGACCGTTGACCGCGCCATTCGATTAAACCCGGCGATCGAAGCTTTCCTTAGCCAGGATAAGGAAGAAGCAACCTCTCTGGACGACTCTTTCGGATACCTGGGGCAAATCCTGGCGAGTGAGTACTGATGACCAAGTGGGCCGCCTCGCTAATCCGGATTTCCAACCACGAGGTCGAGACGCTGCAAAAGCGCCTGGCCGAGATCACCGAACGCCGCATGGCGGCTGAACTGCGCATCACCATGCTGGACGCCGAGGCCGAGGCCGAGGCCAAGAACGCCGAGGGCGACGCCAGCGCCGGCTGGTACATGATCGGCTATCGCGAGGGCTACAAGCGCCGCAAGGCCGACATGCTGGTGCAGATCGAGCAGTGCCAGCTGGAAGAGTCCGGCGCCCGCGACGCCCTCTCCGAGGCCTTCGAGAACCTCAAGAAGTACGAGCACGTGGCCGAACAGGCCAAGATCCTGGCCGCCAAGAAGCTGGGCGCGTTCGAAGCCGCCCAGATGGACGAGGTCAGCATCCGCCGCGCCGCGATGGCGGGCCGCTAGAGTGGGGCGGCTGACCCGCCGCTCCGCGATCGCCTCCGCGCTGGCCCTCACGGCCTGCGGCCAGGGGGCCAAGAGCCAGCCGGCGCCCGCGCCGATCCCGCCGCTCAAGAGCCTGACCCGCTTCCCCATCGGCTGCTGCGTGCAGGAACGCTGGCTGCAGGAGCCGGACTACGCCGACCTGCTGTCCGAGCAGTTCTCCCAACTCACCGCCGAGTGGGAGATGAAGATGGAATACATCCTGCGCGAGGACGGCGGCTTCCAGTTCGACCGCCCCGACAGCATCGCCTCGTTCGCCAAGGCCCGGGATATGGCCCTGCACGGCCACGCCCTGGTCTGGTTCGCCGGCGAGCCCGAGGGCTTCAAGAAGCTGGACGGCAAGGGCCATATCTTCGCCAACGCCTATCGCAACTACATCCTGGCGGTCGTCGGCCGGTACAAGGGCCAGGCCCGCAGCTGGGACGTGGTCAACGAGCCGATCACCGACGACGGCGAGCACCTGCGCGAGAGTCTGTGGTCGCGCAATCTGGGCCTGGATGACCACATCGTCCGCGCCCTGGAGCACGCCCGCGAGGCCGATCCGAGCGCGGTGCTGTTCATCAACGACTATCACCTGGAACTGAAGCCCAACAAACGCGCGACCTACATGCGGCTGATCGAGCGCCTGCTGAAACGCGGCGCGCCGCTGGGCGGGATCGGGACCCAGACCCACATCGACTATGACCTGCCCGCCGGCGCGGTCAGCGCGGCGCTGAAGGACCTGGCCAGCTTCGGCCTGCCGATCCATCTGTCGGAGCTGGATATCTCGCTGGGCGACCGCTACGTCCCGGCCCTGCCCGGCGACCGGGTCAAGCGGCAGGTCGCCAAGTACGCCGAAGTGACCGAGGCCTTCATGGCCCTGCCCGAGCGCCAGCGCTTCGCCTTCACCGTCTGGGGCCTGCGCGACAGCGACACCTGGCTGCGGGGATCCTCGGGCCAGCGCCCGGCCGACCAGCCGCTGCTGTTCGACGAGGCCGGCCAACCCAAGGCCACGGCCCGCGCGGTCGCCGACGCCCTCTCACGCCGCGCTTAACCAAACACCGACATTTTGTCGCACATACTCTGGCGCCGAAGAGCGCTAGGGGAAGCGGTGATCGCCAGCAAACTGCGGACATTCGGGGGACTGAACGACTGGGCCAAGCCCGTCACCCTGGTCTGCGCCTATGCGGCGGCCATGGCCTACAGCCTGTTCCTGGCCCGCGCCATGCACAACATGCCGACGCTGTGGACCGCCAATGCGGTGGCCATCGCCGCCCTGATGGTGCTGCCGCGCCGCCAGGCGATCGGCTTCCTGATCGCCACCGCGGCCGTCCACATCGGGATGGAGCTGGCGCTGGGCATACCATGGCGCTTCGTCGCCATCGTCTCGGTGCTGGACACGCCCCAGACCATCATCATCGCGTTGCTGATGCGGGCCATGGGCGTGCCGCCCAAGGTGCGCAACCCACGCGGCCTGCTGCTGGTGATCGCGGCGGCCTCGATCCTCAGCGCCATCGGCGCCACCCTGGCCAACGGCCTGCTGATGATCAGCCGCGCGCGGCCATTCTTCCATAATTGGAGCGAATGGACCGCCTCCAACGTGCTGGGCGCGGCCATCGCGCTGCCGATCGTGCTGATTCTGATGGACCGCCGCCACCGCGAGGGCTTCAAGATCAGTCCGCTGGAGAGCGTCGCCACCCAGCTGATGGTGTTCGCCACCTCGGCCATCATCTTCGCCATCGAGGTCGACTACCGGGTGATGCTGTTCGCCCCCGTGCTGCTGACCGCCTTCCGAGGCGGCCCGCGCGCCGTCGCCATCGCGGTGACCGGCTCGATGGCCATCGCCATCCCGGCCGTGCTGTATCGCACCGGCCTCGACATCAAGATGGCGCTGGGCCCGCTGCGCCACGCGCTGATCTTCCACATCGTGCTCTACGCCGTCGGCCTGGTCTCGGCCCTGGCCCTGCGTCGCCAGGCGCGGCTGCAGGCGCTGCTGCTGCGCCGCACCGCCGCCGCCCGCGCCGCCCAGAACAGGGCCCAGGCCGCCAACCAGGCCAAGTCCGACTTCGTGGCCACCATCAGCCACGAGATCCGCACGCCGCTGAACAGCATCCTGGGCTTCGCCGCCCTGGTCGCGGACGATCCGGCCCTGTCGGCCGAGAACCGCCGGCGCCTGGACCTGGTCAACCGCGCCGGCCGCTCGCTGGCCGACATCGTCGGCGACCTGCTGGACTTCGCCAAGGTCGAGGCCGGCCGCCTGGACCTGACCCTGAGCCCCACCTCGCCCGCCGCTCTGCTGCGCGACGCCGTGGCCATCATCGCCCCCGAGGCGGCGGCCAAGGGCCTCTATCTGCGCACCATGTTCGAAGGCGATGTCGACGCCTCCGTGGCGCTGGACGAGACCCGCCTACGCCAGGTGCTGCTGAACCTGCTGGCCAACGCCCTGAAGTTCACCAGCGTCGGCGGCGTCACCGCGCGCCTGACCGCCGGTCCCGCCCCCGGCGCCCTGCGCTTCGAGGTCGTCGACACCGGCATCGGCATCGCGCCCGAGGTGCAGGCCAAGCTCTTCCAGCGGTTCTCCCAGGCCGACAGCTCGATCAGCCGCAGCTATGGCGGCACGGGGCTGGGCCTGGCGATCAGCAAGGCCCTGGTCAGCGCGATGGACGGCGAGATCGGCGTCGACAGCCAGCTGGGCCACGGCGCCCGCTTCTGGATCACCCTGACCGCCCAGCCGGCGACCGCGCCCGCCGCTGTCGCCGGCCCCGCACCGGACACGACAGCCGAGCGCGCCGCCCGCGTGCTGCTGGTCGACGATCATCCGATGAACCGCGAGCTGGGCATGGCGCTGCTCACCCTGGCCGGCTGCGAGGTGACCACCGCCGAGGACGGCGCCCAGGCGCTCGAGGCGGTCAGGACCGACGACTTCGACCTCGTGCTGATGGACGTGCACATGCCGGGGATGGACGGCCTGACCGCCGCCCGCGCCATCCGCGCCCTGCCCGGCCCGGTCGCCGACATCCCGATCATCGCGCTCAGCGCCGATGTCCTGCCCGAGCAGATCGCCCGCTGCCGCGCCGCCGGCATGGACGGCCACGTCGCCAAGCCGATCCGCCGCGAGGAGCTGTTCGCGGCCGTCGCCCACGCGCTTGAAGGGCCGGCCACCGAGCCCGCTCCCCAGAAGACCGCCTAGAGCAACGCTCAAGGTTAAATCGGCTTCATGACGGCCTTGTAAGTTGAGACTTACCCGGACCACCCGTACATCGCGCGGCCTCGGCGCGTAACGCCGATCAGTGAACAGCAACAGGTGAGCTTAAATCCTGCGCGCGACAGTCGTCGCGCGCCACGGGATCGGCTGCGCCTACACCCTAGGAACCTTGATATGATCCATCATCTTTCCGTCGCCGCCGCCGATCCTCAAGGCGTGGGCCAATTCTTCGCCGACATCATGGGCGGCGTCGTCATCGACTTCCCGCCCAATCCCGGCAGCTGCATGGTGTTCAAGGCCGACGGCCATGGCACCGGCATAGAGATCTATCCCGCCGGCAGCGTCATGGTCCCCAACGGCGAGCCCGGCGCGATCTTCCTGCGCCAGCCGGAAGCCTTCGGCCGCTCGCCCACCCACTTCGCGCTCAGCATCGACCTGCCCCCGGAAGAGGCGCTGGCCCGCGCCCAGGCCAAGGGCTGGGACGCCTTCGTCTGCGACCGCGGCGGCCACTTCCGCGTGGTCGAGGTGTGGATCGAGAACACCTGGCTGGTCGAGCTGTTGCCCCCAACCTTCTCGGCCGAATATCTCGACTTCGCCAATGGCGTGACCGAGATGGCCGATCCGAACGCGGCGCTCGACGCCCACCAGCCTCAGGCGCGCACCCTCGAAAACGCCTGACGCGGAAGGGGGCGGCGCAAAGCCCTCACCCCGCGCCGCCCTCTTTTGCCTCCGCGCGCTGCTTCACCAGCGCCAGGAGATTGTTCTCGATATCGCCCATCAGCAGCTGTCCCCAGGCGGCCGAATAGGCGTTCACCGGGGTCCGCACCCAATAGGTCGTGTCGAGCGTCAGCCGCGTGCGATTGGCGCCCAGTGGCTCCAGGCTGTAGCCGCCCTCCGTCACCCGGAAATAGCTGCTGTTGGGCTTGAGATGCTTGTCCTGGAAGCCCCAGGTCGCGTCGTCGAATATGAAGCGCCACCCGATACGGGCGTCCGGCCGCCACTGCGTGATCACCTCGCGGAACACGATCTGCTGGCCCCAGCGCCCGGTTCGCTCGGCCCCAACGCCATCGCCGGCGAGATGCGCGCCGAGCGGCCGGGGGATGCCGAGCACGTCCTGCGAGACGTTCCAGCGGCCTTCGCCGGGCTTCACGTCCGGGATGCCGCGCAGCAAGGGCCAGATGGCCTCCGGCGTCGCCGCCACGACGATCTCGCGCGAGACGGTGTAGGTCTGCGGCTGAGGCAGCGGGGCGGCGCGCTCGGCCTGCATGGCCAGCAGCGGCAGGGCCAGCAGCGCGAACCCGTAGCTGGTATTACCCTTCAGGCGGCGACGGATCGCGTGGGTCGCCCAGGTTCCGGCGGTTCCGCTGGCCAGCCAGAACGGCGCCAGCAGGATCACGCAGATGACGCCCTCCTTCAGGAAGACGATGCCCACCACCACCACCGCCACCAGCACGAAGGCCGGCACCGCGTGATAGAACCCCAACGGCCGCTCGCCGAACGGATCGGCGACATAGGCGATGAACGCGGACACGGCGGCGGGCAGAACCAGCAGGAACGAGAAGCTGATCAGCGCCGGAACGTGCTGAACCGACGACAGGATCAGATAGACGCCCAGGCTGAAGGCCAGGGCCACGGTCACGGCCACGACGATCCTGACGGCCGCCGTCCGCGTTCGGCGTTCGCCTTGCTGCTCGCTCACGACCCCTCCGGAACAACCTCAGCGAGACCTTTCCAGTATCCGCCACGTCGCCGCAACCCTGGCGATGCGCAAAACGAAAAACGCCCCGGCCTTGCGACCGGGGCGTGTTATGTTTTAGCGTTCCGCCGGCTCCTACGAGTCCAGGAAGCTCCGCAGCTTACGCGACCGCGAGGGGTGCTTCAGCTTGCGCAGGGCCTTGGCTTCGATCTGGCGGATGCGTTCGCGGGTGACCGAGAACTGCTGGCCGACTTCTTCCAGCGTGTGGTCGGTGTTCATGCCGATGCCGAAGCGCATCCGCAGAACCCGTTCTTCCCGCGGGGTCAGCGACGCGAGCACTCGCGTCGTGGTCTCACGAAGATTGCTCTGGATGGCCGCGTCGATCGGCAGGACGGCGTTCTTGTCCTCGATGAAGTCGCCCAGGTGGCTGTCTTCCTCGTCGCCGATCGGCGTTTCGAGCGAGATCGGCTCCTTGGCGATCTTCAGGACCTTGCGGACCCTTTCCAGCGGCATGGCCAGCTTTTCGGCCAGCTCTTCCGGGGTCGGCTCGCGGCCGATCTCGTGCAGCATCTGGCGGCTGGTGCGGACGATCTTGTTGATCGTCTCGATCATGTGCACCGGGATGCGGATGGTCCGCGCCTGATCGGCGATCGAGCGGGTGATCGCCTGGCGGATCCACCAGGTGGCGTAGGTCGAGAACTTGTAGCCGCGGCGATATTCGAACTTATCGACGGCCTTCATCAGGCCGATGTTGCCCTCCTGGATCAGGTCCAGGAACTGCAGGCCGCGGTTGGTGTACTTCTTGGCGATCGAGATCACGAGACGGAGGTTGGCTTCCACCATCTCCTTCTTGGCCTGACGGGCTTCGCGCTCGCCCTTCTGGACCGTCTGGACGATGCGGCGATAGTCGTCGATCGGCACGCCGGTCTCGGTGGCCAGGGCCGCAACCTCGGCACGGATGTCACCGATCTGCGAGGCGTCGTTCTCGACGAACTTGGTCCAGCGGACGCCGAGCGGCTTCACCTGGGCCGCCCAGTCGGGCGCCAGTTCCTGGCCGAAATAGGCCTTGAGGAATTCGGTCCGCGAGATGCCGTAGCTGTCGGCCAGGCGCAGCAGGCGGCCTTCCAAGCCCATCAGGCGCTTGTTGATCGCATAGAGCTGCTCGACCAGCGCCTCGATGCGGTTGTTGTTCAGCTTCAGGGTCTTGAGGTGCTGGACGATGGTCAGCGAGGCCGTGGTGTAGGCCTTGCGGTCCGCATCCGAGAGGTCCTCGCCCTTCAGGCGCTTGCCGACCAGCTTTTCCTGCAGGGCGCGGAAGCTATCGAACTCGGCGGCGATGGCGTCGAGGGTCGCCATGACCCCTTCGCGCAGTTCGCCTTCCATGGCGCTGATGGTCGGGCCGGCGCCGTCATCGAAGTCGTCATCGTCCTCGGCGCCTTCGGCCTTGGCCGCAGCTTCGCCGTCTTCGGTCTCTTCTTCGGATTCGGACTCGGAAGCCTCCGCGCCGCCCATCTCGGCGGCCGCAGCGTTGGCGCCGCCATAGGTCTGCTCGAGGTCGATGACCTCACGCAGCAGGATGCGGCCAGAGCCCAGTTCCTCGCGCCACACCATGATGGCTTCGAAGGTCAGGGCGCTTTCGCACAGACCGCGGATCATCGTGTCGCGGCCGGCCTCGATGCGCTTGGCGATGGCGATTTCGCCTTCGCGCGACAGCAACTCGACCGAGCCCATCTCGCGCAGGTACATGCGCACCGGGTCGTCGGTACGGTCGTAGGCCGGTTCCTTGGTGGTTTCGACCACCGCGGTTTCCTCGCGGACGGCCACTTCGCCGCCGTCGGCGTCTTCTTCAGCCTCGACGACGTTGACGCCCATCTCCGACAGCATGGCCAGCGTGTCTTCGATGGCCTCCGATGTCACCTCTTCCGAGGGCAGGACCTTGTTCAGCTCGTCCATCGTGACGTAGCCGCGAGCCTTGGCCTGCTTGATGAACTTCTTGACGCCGGCATCGGTCAGGTCGAGCAGCGGACCATCGCCGCCGGTCGTTTCCGTGGTTTCCGCTTCAGCCGTGTTCGTGCTCATCTAGGTCTCCGGATTCCGGCTGCGCCCCGCTTCCCAAGGGCGACAACCGAAGATGCTCCAATAGCGAGTGGACGGTCGTATTCCTCTACGACCCATCTCCCGCCCAAATCGTTCCCGTTCTGATCGCGCGTTTCAGTGCGTCACGTTCGCCTTTCAGACGTTCGAGGGCTTCCATATCGGAGCGACCGCTAAGGTTTCCCTTCGCGGACGTAATAGCCTCGTCGAGCGCCGCGAGCCTGGCGAGGCCCGCAAAAGCTTGCGACCACTGGGATTTAGCAGCTTCGAGGGAGACATCCGGTTTCAGGATAGGCGCGCCCGATTTCGCAGCGGCCTGGTCGATGTCTGTCAAGAGCGCATTAAACCCGCAAGACGCCAGATGGCGCGCGAGGCGTGCGGTGTCAAGATGATCGGCATCCAATCTGAGACGGATAATTTCGGCCGCAAGCTCTGCAAGCGTCGGATCGCCAAAGCCTTTTGAGACAAAGGCGTTCTCCAGATGGTCATCGAGAACGGTCGGATCGACCAGCACATGCTTGGCCATGGCGGCCGCCACGGGGTCGAGCGACGTGGCCAAACGGCGGGCCGCCGCACGCCCTGCTTCGGTAGGGGCGGGATCGATCCAGTCGCGCCCACCTCCCCGCCAACCTCTTGATCCGCCTACACTTCCGCGTTGTGGCCGAGCTTGCCCCTCGCCTCCTGCGCGCGGTTGCGGACCGCTGGCGTCGAAGCGTGCAAGCAGAGCCTCCTTGTAGGCCTGCTGGAGGTCCTTGTCGGCGATCGAGCCGGCAGCCGCCCTCAACCGCGCCTTGAAGCCCGCGCGGCGTTCCGGGGTGTCGAGGGGTTCAAGGTCGTGCTCGCGGGTGAACAGCGCCTGGACGAAGGGGGTGGTCTGCGACAACTGAGCGCGGAGAGCTGGCGCGCCCTGTTCACGCAGCACCTCGTCCGGGTCCTTGCCGCCCTCAACGATCGCGAACTTGAAGCTCTTGCCCGGCTTTAGCAGGGGCAAGGCGCGGTCGATGGCGCGGGAGGCGGCCTGGCGGCCAGCGCGGTCGCCGTCGAAACAGAGGGTCGGCTCGGGATGCAGCCGCCAGAGCATCTCCATCTGCTCTTCGGTGAGCGCCGTGCCGAGCGGGGCGACGGCGGCGACCCCAGCCCGATGGCAGGCGATAGCGTCCATATAGCCTTCGACCACGACCAGGGACGGCGCTTCCGAACCAGGCGCCGCGGCCAGGATTTTTCGCGCCTCGCCGACGCCGTAGAGGGTCGCGCCCTTGTGGAAGAGCGGACTTTCCGGGCCGTTCAGATATTTGGCGCGGGCCTGGGGATCCATGGCCCGGCCGCCGAAGGAGAGGATGCGGCCCCGGTGGTCGGCGATCGGGAAGATGATCCGGTCGCGGAAGCGGTCGTAGGGAGTCCCGCCCTCCTCCGGCGCGATCAGGAGTCCGGCCTCGACCAGTTCGCCCGGCTTGGCGCCCTTGGTGATCAGATAGTCCTTGAGCGCCGTGCGGCCGGCCGGCGCGAAGCCCAGACGGAACCGCGGCCATTCGGCCTCGGGCAGGCCGCGACGTTCGAGATAGGCGCGGGCGTCCTTGCCTTCGGGACGGCGCAGGGCGGCCTCGAACCACTGGGCGGCGGATTCCATCCAATCGGAGAGGCCCTGGCGCTGGCGTTCCTGCTCGGCCGAGCGGGGATCGGGCGCCGGCATCTGGAGGCCCGCTTCGGCGGCGAGCCGCTCGACGGCCTCCATGAAGGAGAGGCGCTCGGTTTCCTGCAGGAAGGTGATCAGGTCGCCGTTCTTGCCCGAGGAGAAGTCGAAGAACTGGCCCTTGTCGTCGTTCACGTAGAAGGACGGGGTCTTCTCCTTGTTGAAGGGAGACAAGCCCACATATTCCCGGCCCTGCTTGCGCAGCTTCACGGTCCGCCCAATCACGTCGGAAGGGCGGAGGCGGGATTTGATTTCCTCTAGGAAGCGATCGTCGACGCGCACCGCCCCATCATACAACGGCGCAGGCGCCGTCGTCGCCCCCCTGCACTCCCCGCCCTTCGATCGTCATCCTCGACCGCGCATGCGTGTCGGGGATCCATACGCACCACGACTTCCAGCACGACAGGCGCGTATGGATGGCCGGGACCTGCGGCCCGGCCATGACGAACGGGGAACGAGGCGACCGCCAAAGCCGGCCTTTACGTCCGGGAGTTGAACCCGTACCGACGAGTGACGTTAGCTCAGCCTCCGGCGCCCCAAAGGAACCTTCATGCCCTCCGGTCTCGTCGCGCTGCTGGATGATGTCGCGGGCATCGCCAAGATCGCCGCCGCTTCGTTGGACGACGTGGCCGGGGCGGCCGGCAAGGCCGGGACCAAGGCGGTCGGCGTGGTCGTCGACGACACGGCGGTGACGCCGGGCTACGCCATGGGCTTCAGCCCCGACCGCGAACTGCCGATCGTGCTGAAGATCGCCATCGGCTCGCTGCGCAACAAGCTGATCTTCCTGTTGCCCGGGGCGCTGCTGCTGAGCGCGTTCGCGCCGTGGCTGGTGACGCCGCTGCTGATGATGGGCGGCGCCTATCTTTCGTTCGAGGCCACCGAGAAGATCATCGAGGCGTTTACGCCTGGCCACGAAGGCAGCGAGGTCGAGGACCTGGCGCTGAGCGCCAAGCAGCTTGAGGACCAGAAGGTCGCCGGCGCGATCCGCACCGACCTTATCCTCTCGGCCGAGATCATGGCCATCGCCCTGGCGACCGTCTCGGACCGCCCGCTGGCGATCCAGGCCGCAGCGCTGGTGGTCGTGGGGATCCTGATCACCATCGCCGTCTACGGCGTGGTCGGGCTGATCGTGAAGATGGACGACATCGGCCTGCACATGGCCGGGCGCAAGAGCGTGCTGGCGCGGGTGATCGGCCGGGGGCTGGTCAAGGCCATGCCCATCACCATGTCCTGGCTGACGATCATCGGCACCGCGGCCATGCTGTGGGTCGGCGGCGGCATCCTGGTGCATGGGCTGGAGCAGTTCCACCTGACCCCGATCCCGATCTGGGTGGAGGGCCTTTCGCACTGGGCAGGGAACGTCCCGACGGTGGGCGCTGCGACGGGTTGGCTGGCCTTTGCGGTCGGATCGGCGTTGGTGGGATTCGTGGTCGGATCGATCCTCGTCGGGGTCATCCACGTGATGCCCAAGCGAAAAGGCGCTTAGGCGAGACC
>JAEXJH010000136.1 GCA_023445955.1 Pseudomonadota bacterium | reverse complement strand
CGGCCTTCCAGACCGAGGGCTCGCAGGCGGCCGACGGGCGCGGCCCTTCGGTCTGGGACCTGTTCGAAAAGGTCCCGGGCCACGTGAAGGACAAGTCCGACGCCACCGTGGCCACCGACAGCTATCGCCGCTTCCAGGACGATGTCGACCTGATCGCCGGGGCGGGGCTCGGCGCCTACCGCTTCTCGATTAGCTGGTCGCGCGTGCTGCCGACGGGGCAGGGGGCGGTGAACCCGGCGGGCCTCGACCACTATTCGAAGCTGGTCGACGCCCTGCTGGCCAAGGGGATCACGCCGTACGCGACCCTGTTCCACTGGGACTTGCCGCAGGGTCTGCAAGGGATGGGCGGCTGGGCCAATCGCGACACGGCGCTGCGTTTTGCCGACTACGCCCACGCGGTGGTCGACAGGCTGGGCGACCGGCTGAAGCACTACATCATCCTCAATGAGGCGGCGGTCCACGCCGTCTTCGGCCACGTGCTGGGCGAGCACGCGCCGGGGCTGAAGGACATCAACCTGCTGGGCAAGGTGATCCACCACATGAACCTGGGCCAGGGCCTGGCCATGCAGGCGCTGCGAGCTGGAGCGAGCGGTCTGCAGGTCGGCACCACCATGGCCCTGCAGCCCTGCCGGCCGGCGGGCGGATTGCCCTGGAACCGCCTGGCGTCCGACGGCCTCGACGCGCTCTGGAACAGGGCCTGGTTGGATCCCCTGTTCAAGGGGACCTATCCGAAGGATCTCGACGATCTGCTGAAAGGCGTCGTCCTGGACCGCGACTTGAAGACGGTGCGCCAGCCGGTCGATTTCCTGGGCGTGAACTATTACGCACCGGCCTATGTGCGGCTGGACCTCAGCGCGCCCAGCAAGATCGCCCAGGCCCATCCGCCCAAGGGCGCGGAGCTGGACGCCTTCGGCCGCCACATCGACCCGTCGGGTCTCTACGAGATCCTGGACCGCGTGCGCCGCGAATACGGCGCGCCCAAGATGATGGTGACCGAGAACGGCTGTTCCGACCCGTTCGGGACTGGCCCGGCGATCCTCAAAGACCAGTTCCGCATCAGCTACCTACGCCGCCACCTGGAGGCGGTGCTGGCCGCCCGCGAGGCGGGCTGCGACGTGCGCGGCTATTTCGAGTGGACCCTGATCGACAATTTCGAGTGGGACCTGGGCTACACCTCGAAGTTCGGCCTGGTGGCCATGGACCGAACGACGGGCGTGCGGACGCCGAAGGCGTCTTATCAGTGGTTCAAGGCGTTGGCCGGCAACGGGCTGCTGCCGGCCAACTAGGCCTTTAGTCCGCCTTGCAGATCAGCACGTCGCGGCCGCCGCGCTTGGCGGGGACCAGGCTGCCGGCGCAGGGGATCGGGTTGACCGGATCGACGATCACCTCGTTGGCGCCGATCGGAGGCAGCTTGGCGGCTGGAGCCGGCGTCGGCTTGGCCGCCGCGGTCTTCACCGGCGCAGGCTTGGCGATGGCCGGCTTCGGCGCGGGCGCTGGCGCGCTTTTGGCGACCGGGGCGGGCGCGGGCTCCTTGACCGGCGGCGCGGCGGGCTCCGGCTCGGGCGCGGGCGTCGGCGCAGGCGTCGTCTCGCTCTTGCTGGCCGCGGCGGCGTTGTTGAAGTTCAGCGCCTTGCCCAGGATGCTGGACTTCATCTCCAGCGTCTTGGCGCGCTTCTCGCAGTCGCCGGGCGGGCTCCAGCTCATCCACATCAGGGCCAGTCGCGCCTTGTCGATCTTGTCGGCGCCTTGCCAGATGGACTGGCCGCGCTTGACCTGCGCGCCGCCATATTCCGAGATCGGGCGCGGGCTGGCCTTCTCGGCCGCCGTGATCGCCGAGGCGAAGGTCTTCAGGTCCAGCTGCGCCTGGGCGCGCATTTCCGGATAGGTCTTCAGCGAGGCGGCGACGCCGTCCGGACCCGGGAACGCCTTCTCGATCCGCGTCACTTCCGGCATCACGCGGTCGTAGAGGTTGGCGTAACCGCCTAGCGCGCCGTAGCACCAGGCGACATAGCCGTACTCGTCGGTCGGCGGAGCATTGGGCGACTGGCTGACCTGGCCGTCCTGGGCGAAGAGTGCGAGAGCGAGGAAGAGGGCGTTCGCCATGCGGGCGGATGTCCTTTTTACAAACGTCGAGTCTGACTAGAGCATTTCGATCGGGAATGGGACCGTTGCGTGACCGTAAGCGATCAAGCGTGGCCATAACGAGCGAAAGCGCATTCGGCTCCCTTCGCCCCGACCTTTCTCGTCCGTGTCTTTGTCGCAGCGTCGGGCGGTTTCGCCGCATTGCACTAAAGTCATGTGAACGATCATTCTCATTGTGCTAGAAGCACGATGACGAGGTGATCCGGATGGGTCCTTCGCGCGTATTTCTAACGTTCGTCGCTGGTTTCGAGGCGCTTCATGAGCTTCTGGCGCAATATCGCGAGCATCGCCGCCCGGCGTCTGGACCTGGCCGATTGCACGGAATGTCCGGGCGGTCTGCCGGGCGAGGATCCGGCGTTCTCGACGGCTGTGACTGCGCTAGGCGCCAAGTTGGCCAAGGTCGACGGCCGCGCCGACGGCAGCGAGTTCCAGGCCTTTACCGAGGTGTTCCAGCCCGACCCGGCGTCGGAGCAGAACATCCACCGCCTGTACGACCTGGCCCGCCAGACGACCCACGGCTTCGAGAGCTACGCCAGGCGCTTGGCCAAGCGCTACAGCACTTGCCCGCAGCTGCTGGAGGACGTGGTCGACGGCCTGTTCCATATCGCCAAGTCCGACGGGATCGTGACCCAGGACGAGCTCGACTATCTGGAGCGGGTCTCGGACCTGTTCGGCATGTCGCCGCTGTCGTTCCGCCGCCTGCGCGCCACCCACCTGGGCGTCGGCAAGGACGATCCCTACGCCATCCTGGAAGTGCCGGCCGACGCCGACGACGCCACGGTGCGCAAGGCCTGGAAGCTGGCCTTGTCCAACGCTCACCCCGACCGGGCGCGGGCGCGGGGCCTGCCGGCCGACTTCATCGCCCTGGCCGAGAGCAAGGCCGCAGCCATCAACGCCGCCTTCACGACGGTGATGCAGGAACGCCGGGAACTGGGGCTGGCCGCCGCGGGTTGAGATCGCGTGGGGCGTTGGGACGATCGGCCGCCCCCACAAAGAGCCTGAAAAGGCTTTTCATCCGAAGCCGGCGGGTGTTCAGTTGCAGTTCAGCGCTTGTGAACCAACTTCGTTGATCATGAGCGTGGACGAGAGGATTACGATGAGCAGCCAAAGCGCCGCAGCTTCGCCCTTCCATAGCCTGGCCTGGATGGCCGGCGCTCTGGCGACGTCGATCGCGGTGGTGGTGGGTGCGGTGCTGGCGGTGATCTTCGCCGCGACCGTGGTCGCCGGCGGCTTCCTGGGCAGCGCGCTCTTCGGCCTCGCCGCCTTCGCCTTCCGCGGCCGCAAGGTCGGCAAGGCTCCGGCGGGGGATCCCAGCTTGATCGAAGCCCGCAATGTCGGCGGTCACTCGTGGGTGGCCTACGGCTGGAACGAGCGGCCTTAAATCCCGTCGTCATTCCCGCCCTTGTGGCGGGAACCCCTCTATCCGTCGCAAGTGCAGTGCAAGCGAACCGCAGAGCGGTCCGCCCCGTTCTCACGCGTCAGCTGAACCAGGGGTTCCCGCCACAAGGGCGGGAATGACGAAAGGGAGGGCTTGCTCCCGGCCGCGCGCTGTCCGATGTTGTTTTCAAACAAGCGTTGGGAGGTAAGCATGATCGGCGTCGTCGCAGTCCTGAAGGTCCAGCCGGACAAGTCCGCGGATTTCGAGAAGGTGTTCCTGGATCTCCAGAACAAGGTGAAGGCCAACGAGCCGGGCTGTCTCGTCTACCAGCTGACCCGCTCCAAGACCGAGGCGGGCGTCTACAAGGTGCTGGAGCTCTACGCCTCCGAGGACGCGCTGAAGCACCACGGCGGCACCGACTATTTCAAGGCCGCCGGCGCGGCGATGGGGCCGTTCATGGCCGGTCGCCCCGAGATCGAATATCTCGACGCGGTGGAGTAGGCGGCGATGGATCTGGCCTTCTCGCCCGAGGACCTGGCCTTCCAGCAGGAGGTCCGCGACTGGATCGCGACCGCCTATGACGAGGGCCTGAGGAAGCAGCTCAGCCAGTCCAAGAACGGCTATCTCGACAAGGCCGGCCAGGTGGCCTGGCAGAAGAAGCTGGCCGACCGGGGCTGGGCCGCACCGGACTGGCCGGTCGAGCTGGGCGGGGCGGGCTTCACGCCTTCGCAGCGCTACATCTTCAACATGGAGATGAGCCTGGCCGGCGTGCCGACCTCCTCGCCGATGGGCCTGAAGATGGTCGCGCCGGTGATCATGGCGTTCGGCTCGGATGAGCAGAAGGCCCAGCACCTGCCGCCGATCCTGAAGTCCGACATCTGGTGGTGCCAGGGCTATTCGGAGCCGGGTTCGGGGTCGGACCTCGCGTCCTTGCAGATGAAGGCCGAGCGCGACGGCGACCACTACGTCCTGAACGGTTCGAAGATCTGGACCACCCACGCCCAGTGGGCCGAGTGGATGTTCTGCCTGGTGCGCACCTCGTCTGAGGGCAAGCCGCAGGAAGGCATCTCGTTCCTGCTGCTGCGGATGGACACGCCTGGCATCCAGATCAAGCCGCTCGTCACCCTGGACGGCCCGCCCGACGGTGAGCAGGAGATCAACCAGGTCTTCTTCGACAATGTCCGCGTGCCGATCGCCAACCGCATCGGCGAGGAGAACAAGGGCTGGACCTACGCCAAGTACCTGCTCGAGTTCGAGCGCGGCAACGCCTATGCGCCCGGCCTGATGAACATGCTCAAGAAGGTCAAGCGCATCGCGGCGATGGAGTTGGCCGATGACGGCGGCCGGCTGATCGACGACGCCGATTTCCGCAACAAGATCACCAACCTGGAGATCCAGGTCGAGGCGCTGAACGCCACCGAGCTGCGGGTCTTCACCGGCCGCACCACCGGCAAAGCGATCGGCCCGGCGTCCTCGATGCTGAAATGCGTCGGTTCGGAGTACCAGCAGGCGATCACCGAGCTGACCCTCGAGGCGGTCGGGACCTATGCCGCGCCGTTCGTCGAGGACCCCTGGTCCAAGAGCAACGAACTGCGCGCCGGCCCCGACTACGCGGCTCCGGCGGCGCCGGCCTATTTCAACTACCGCAAGGCCTCGATCTACGCGGGGTCCAACGAGATCCAGCGCAACATCATGGCCAAGATGGTGCTGGGGCTCTAGCGCCTCAGTTTTTCTGCATGGACGCGCGATCCGAACGGATGTTTGGATCGCGCGCAACACCTCCTGTTCCGGAACACCCCATGTCGCTCGACGCCCTGTTCAAGCCGTTCGAATTCAAGTCGCTGAAGCTGCCCAACCGGACGGTGATGGCGCCGATGACGCGGTCGTTCTCGCCGGGCGGCGTGGCCACCGACGATGTGGCGGCTTATTACCGCCGCCGCGCGGAAGGCCAGGTCGGCCTGATCGTCACCGAGGGCACGGGCGTGGCCCGTCCGGCCTCGCTGAACGACGCCAACGTGCCGCGCTTCCACGGCGACGCCGAGCTGGCCGCCTGGAAGAAGGTGGTCGAGGAAGTCCACGCCGCCGGCGGCCTGATCGCCCCGCAGCTGTGGCACGTGGGCTCGGCCAAGGGCACGGCGAACCTGGGCAAGGTCGACAGCCCCTCGGGCCTCTCCAAGGCCGGCGGCGCGCAGTTCACCGAGCCGATGACCGACGAGGACGTCGCCGACACGATTCAAGCCTTCGCCACGGCCGCCGCCGACGCCAAGCGCCTGGGCTTCGACGCCATCGAGCTGCACGGCGCCCATGGCTATCTGATCGACCAGTTCTTCTGGAACGGCACCAATGTCCGCGACGACCACCTGAATGGCCCGACCATCGCCGAGCGCAGCAAGTTCGCCGCCGAGATCCTGAAGGCCGTCCGCGCGGCCGTGGGCGCCGACTATCCGGTGATCATCCGCCTGTCGCAGTGGAAGCAGCAGGACTATGCGGTCAAGAACGCCGAGACCCCGCAACTGCTGGAAGCCTGGCTGCAGCCGCTGGCCGACGCCGGGGCCGACATCTTCCACTGCTCGCAACGCCGCTTCTGGGAGCCGGAGTTCGAGGGCAGCGACCTGAACTTCGCCGGCTGGGCCAAGAAGCTGACCGGCGCGCCGACCATCACGGTGGGCTCGGTGGGTCTGTCGGGCGAGTTCATCGCCGCGTTCGGCGGGGAGGGCAGCCAGCCCGCCTCGATCGACGGCCTGCTGGAGCGCCTTGAGCGCGGCGAGTTCGACCTCGTCGGCGTCGGCCGCGCCCTGCTGCAGGATCCGGAGTGGGTCGTGAAGATCCGCGACGGCCGCCAGGACGAGCTGCAGAACTTCGAGCGCGCCGCGCTCGGCACGCTTTACTAGGCGTCGCTTAGCCAACACCCCCTGTTCCGGGGCTGTGCCTCAGGCCGGTCCCGGAGCATCGTCGCCCCGCTCACGAGAGGGAGGCGTCGATGACTTGGTTGCCCTATCTGTCCGGCTTGCTCGCCTTGCTGGCCATGGCGCTTCTGGTCGCCGGCGCTTTCCTGCGGGAGTAGGCGGGGGAGCGGGGGCTGACGCTCCTCCCGCCGCTTGGCCCTAGGCGATGGTGGTGACGAGACCACCTTCGGCCTTCAGCGAAGCGCCGTTGGTCGCCGCCGACAAGGGGCTGGCGACGTAGGCCACCAGGCTGGCGATCTCCTGCGGCTCGATCATCCGTTGCAGCAGTGACGAGGTGCGGTGCTTCTCGAAGAATTCGGCCTCGTGCTCGTCGGCCGTGCCGTTCGGGTTGGCCGAGACGCTCTTCAGGAATTCGAAGATGCCGGCCGCGCGGGTCGGACCCGGCAGGACGGAATTGACCGTGACGCCGGTGCCCTTAGTCTGCTGGGCCATGCCGCGGGCGACGGCCAGCTGGGCGCTCTTGGTCATGCCGTAGTGGACCATCTCGCCCGGGATCGCGAGACCCGACTCCGACGAGATGAAGATCACCCGGCCCCAGTTGCGCTCCAGCATGCCGGGGAAGTAGCCGCGCGACAGGCGCACGCCGCTCATGACGTTGACCTCGAACAGCTTCAGCCAGTCCTCGTCCGGGATGTCGGCGAAGGCCTTCATCTCGTAGATGCCGAGGTTGTTGACCAAGATGTCGACCGACGGGACGGCCTTCAGGATCGTCGCGGCGCCTTCGGCAGTGCCGGGATCGGCCACGATGCCTTCCACCTTGGCGCCGCCCGAGGCGTTGATGCTGGCGATGGCCTCGTCCAGCTTGGCCTGGGTGCGGCCGGTGACGAACACCTTGGCGCCTTCGACGGCCAGGGTGCGGGCGATTTCCAGGCCAATGCCGGCGGTCGAGCCGGTCACCAGCGCGGTCTTGTCGTTCAGTTTGAGGTCCATCGCTGGGCTCCGTTGCTTTGACGGAGCCACAGATGGGACCGCCACGGCGCAGGACTACGCCGTGGTCAGGCACAGGACTTGTGACTTCAGTTCATGCTTTGGCGTTTTCAGCCGTTGAAGTTCAGCTTCAGGCCCGGACGCGGCCAGCGCGCCTTGTAGAGCTTGCCGGTCCCCGAGCCGGTGATCCAGGCGTCGCGCATGTCGGCGCCGCCGAAGCAGATGTTGGTCACGATCACGTCCGGGAAGGCGTAGTGCTCGGTCGAGCCGTCCGGGTCGAAGGCGGTGATGCCGCCGTTGATGATGGTCGCCACGCAGACCTTGCCGCCGGCCTCGACCGCCAGGCTGTCCAGCAGCTGGTAGCCCGGCAGGTTGCAGACCACGTTGCCCGGCATCAGCGGATGCGCGTCGGCCAGCACGCCGGGCTCGGTCACGTCAAATGACCACAGCCGCCCCAGCATGGTGTCGGCCATGTAGACCGTCTTCTCGTCGGGCGAGAGGCCCACGCCGTTGGGCGAGACGAAGTGGTCGCGCCAGCGGGTGATCTTCGAGCCGTCGGCCAGGGCGTAGTACAGCGCCCCGTACTTGCGGCCCTCGGGCGTCGAGCAGCCGTGATCGGTGAACCAGAAGCCGCCCTGCTTGTCGAAGACCAGATCGTTGGGACCGACCAGCGGCTTACCGTCGCACGCGGTGTAGAGCGTGGTGATCGCGCCGGTCGCGATGTCGATGCGCTGGATGGAACCGCCCGTATGCGTCGGCGGGGTAGGGCCGGGGATGTTCAGGCCATTGGCCTCGAAGAACTGGAAGCTGGCGCCGTTGTTGGTGACGTAGATCGCGCCGTCCGGCCCGATCGCCGCGCCGTTGGGACCGCCGCCCGTCTCGGCGACCGTCTCCTTGCGGCCGTCCGGCCAGACACGGGTCAGGCGCTGGCCCTGGATCTCGGTGAGGATCACCGAGCCGTCGGCCATGGCCATCGGACCTTCGGGGAATTGCAGACCTTCGGCGACCAGCTGGATGTCCATCGACGTCTCCCTATGCGCCTCTGATGAGCGCTGGCGACGACTATAAACGCCTGTTTGAACCTGGCGAGGGTTCCGTTCGGCCAACCGTGGCGTGCAGGCCACAGCCGCCGGGGCGTGTGATCGAACGGCGTTCTCGGGGCTTGTCGCGAGTCGAAGCCTGTGGGATCAGCCAGCCTCCAAGCCAGCTCCGGGAGCCGATCCGCCGCATGACCCTCGCCACCGCACAGACCAAAGCACCGCCGAAGGCGGGTTGGCGTGCGCCGTCGATGTCGCGCTGCCGCCGATCCGCAAACCTCTCGCGTCACTACCGCTAGCCGCGGCCGCTCCGGCCGCCGCCGGAGCTTTTCAATGACCGTCCTGTCCTTGGCGAGCACGACCTCCGTCGCCTCGCCCCTGCTGCGCCTGATCGCGCCCGCCTATGCCGAGGTGTTGGCCGCCCTGTGGCCTGCGCCCCATACCGCCTTCGTGACCGCTCCGGCGGCGCGGCGGCACCTGATCTGCCTGATGCTGGCCGCCGAACCCCACGGCGGTCCGCCCATCGACGTTGTCGGTCTGATGGACCTGCCGGTGCGCAAGGCTATCGCCGTGGCTCTGGAGAACGCGCCCGCCGGCCTGCGCCGCGCGCTGGAGCATCTGGGCGAGATCGCCTGGAGCCCGGAGGACTACCGCGCCCTCGTGCAACTGCTGGCCGATCCCGCGCCGGCCAAGACCCTGCGCCACGCCGAGGCGATCGCGCCTGACCTTGTGCGCGCTTTGGCGGCGCTGCCGCCAGACCTGCGCGAGGTCGGCGGCGTCGCCCTGCGCGTCACTCCGGCCCAGGCGGCCTTGCTGGCCGAGACCCACGCCGTTCTGGCCCGCCGCTTGTCGCCGCAAGTGCTGGCGGCGCGGGTCGCGGCCTGGGGCCAGGCGCAGACGCCCAAGGCGCTGTTCACCCTGGTGGTCGAGGACTTCCGTCGCGAGCTGCCGCCCGCGCCGCACCCCGGCACCGAGCGCCTGCGACCGCTGGAGACCGCCGCCGCCATCCGCGACGCGGCCCGCCGCTATCGCAACTGCCTGTCCGACTACCTGGACAGCGCGGTCGACCAGCGGGCCGCCATCTACGAGTGGCAGCCCGCGCCGGGGGCGGTGGTGGAACTGCGTCCCGACACCTTCTTCGGCTGGCGTCTGGACCAGGCGCGGCTGCGCAACAACCAGGCTGTCGATGAGACGACCCGCGAGGCCATCGTCGCCGAGCTTCGCGGCATGGGCGTCCATGTCGGCCGCAGCGCCTGGCAGATCCGCCATGCCCTGGAGCGCGCCGCCTCGCCAAAGTTCGAGCTGGAGCCGGTGGATGCGACGATCGCGGACTACTTCACCGACGACTGAGGCCTTGCGCCCGCCACGATTTCGCGGTGAGCGTGGGGCGAAGTACGGACAAGGGATTCTGGCATGCGGGTATCAATGATGGCGGTCGCGGCGGCGGGGCTGGTGCTGACGGGCTGCGCCACCGCGCCTTCGATGCCGTGGACGAAGTCCGCGAAGATGCCGACCTGGGCCAGCTGCCCGGCGATGAAGAACGAACAGTGGAGCCCGGTCGTCGACGCCGCCGTCCACAAGACCTTCGACAATGACCTTCAGAAGCGGTTCGGAGACACCGCGACCCACATGCGCCTGGCCTGGAGCAAGACCGGCAAGGGCGACACGGTGATCACCGCGCAGCGCATCGGCCCGGCCAAATACGCCATGCCCGAGGTCGGCAAGGGCGGCGAAGTCGAGGTCGTGTTCAAGGCTTGCACGGGCCAGCTCCTGAAGACGCACAAGCTGGCCAATCTGGAGAAGAAGCCGCTGCCGCTGGCGGCGAACTAACGCCGCTCCAGCACCCGGAAGGTGAAGGCGTGGTCATCGCCTTCGCCAGCGGGATGCTCCTCGCGGCGGACTTCGGTCCAGGCGCTCTCGTCGAAGTCGGGGAAGTGGACGTCACCCTCGACCTGCGCGGCGACGTCGGTCAGGTACAGGCGCTTGGCCTTGGGCAGGGCCAGCTCGAACAGCGCGCGGCCGCCGATCACGCAGACTTCCTCGACCTCGTCGTCGGCCGCCTGTTCCTTGGCGATCTGGACGGCTTCCATCCAGGTCTCGCAGGGGATCGCGCCGCCCGGCTCGAAGCTCTGGTCGCGCGACAGCACGATGTTGGTGCGGCCGGGCAGGGGCTTGCGGGGCAGGCTGTCCCAGGTCTTGCGGCCCATGATGATGGGCTTGCCCAGGGTGTTGGCCTTGAACAGGGCCAGGTCCGACTTCAGCCGCCAGGGCAGGTCGCCGTCCCGACCGATCACGCCGTTGGCGGCGCGGGCGACGACGAGCGAAAGGCCGATCAAACCGAGACCTCGGCCTTGATGTGCGGGTGGGCCTGATAGCCTTCCAGGGTGAAGTCCTCGTACTGGAAGGCGAACAGGTCGCGCTTGTCGGCGATCTTCAGGGTCGGGAAGTCGAAGGGCTCGCGGGTCAGCTGCTCGCGGGCCTGGTCCAGGTGGTTGAGGTAGAGGTGAGCGTCGCCAAAGGTGTGGACGAACTCGCCCGGCTCCAGGCCGACGACCTTGGCGACCATCACGGTCAGCAGGGCGTAGGACGCGATGTTGAACGGCACGCCCAGGAACACGTCGGCGCTGCGCTGATAGAGCTGGCAGGACAGCTTGCCGTCGGCCACGAAGAACTGGAACAGGCAGTGGCAAGGCGGCAGGGCCATGTCGTCGACATCGGCCGGGTTCCAGGCCGTGACGATGTGGCGGCGGCTGTTGGGGTTGGTCTTCAGGTTCTCGACGAGATTGGCGATCTGGTCGATGACGCGCCCGTCTGGCGTCGCCCACGAGCGCCACTGCTTGCCGTAGACGGGGCCGAGGTCGCCGTTCTCGTCGGCCCACTCGTCCCAGATGCGCACGCCATTGTCCTTGAGATAGGCGATGTTGGTGTCGCCCTTCATGATCCACAGCAGCTCGATGAAGATCGAACGCAGGTGCAGCTTGTTGGTCGTCAGGAC
>JAEXJH010000135.1 GCA_023445955.1 Pseudomonadota bacterium | reverse complement strand
TGGTCCCCTCAAGCTCCTGCTCCCCGCGCTGATCCCGGCGTGCAATTTCTTCGACGTGATCGCGCCGGCCCCGCGCGTCGAGTACGCCCTGCTGGCCTCGCCGGGCGACACGACGGGGGCCTGGCGGGAGTTTCGGCCGCGTCCTCAGCAGGTGTCGGTCGCGACCCTGCTGGCGCGCCTGGCCTGGAACCCGCGCTGGAACCAGACCCTGTTCGTGATGAGCTGCGCCGAGCGCCTGGCTGAGGACCGGACGCCCGATCACAGCGAGGCCGAGCTCTTCAAGCGCATCGCCGCCGACCTGGCGTCTGAGCCACAGGACTCGGCGCGGCCGTGGCTGTGCTTTCGCCTGGTGTTCGTCAGCCGGGACGCCGAGGAGATCCTGTTTCAGCCGGCGCCGCAGCTGCTGAAGGACATCGACGTCCGATGAGCTTGGAAGCCGCCGTACGCCTGACCGAGATCCTGCTGGCCCTGGCCCTGATCCAGCAGAGCCTGGAGCACCTGCGCGGCTTCCGCGACGAGCGAGTCCTGTTCGGGGCGCGGATCATCCTGTGTGGCCTGGTGATCGCCGGCCTTGTCGCGCCTTGGCCACTGGTTGGGTTGGCGGGACTGTCGCTGCTGATCCTGCACCGCTTCCAGGGACCCTATAATGGCGGCAGCGACCGTATGGGCCTGCTGGCGCTGTGGTGCCTGGTGGCGACCCGCCTGCTGCCGGTCCCGGCGCTGAAGGAGCTGCCGTTCGGCTATCTCGGCGCGCAGCTGATGCTCAGCTATTTCATCTCCGGCGGGGTCAAGATCGTGAACCCCGACTGGCGCTCGGGCCGGGCCTTGCGCGACGTGTTCCAGTTCTCGGCCTATCCGGTGGCGCAGGACCTGCGCCGCTTCGCCGACCAGCCCCGGCTGCTGCTGGCCATGTCGTGGGCGGTGATGGCCTTCGAGCTGGTCTTCCCGCTGACCCTGCTGTGGAAGCCCGCGCTGATCGCGGGCCTGGTGGTCGCCGCGACCTTCCACCTGGCCAACGCCTGCCTCTTCGGTCTCAACCGCTTCTTCTGGACGTGGCTTGCGACCTATCCCGCCATCCTGTGGCTGCAGGGACGGTTATTCTAGAGGCGGGCTGTCGGGGGCGGGCCAGCGCGCGCGTCCTAGGGGAAAGGAGATCCTCGCCATGACCGTGCAAGCGCAGATCGACGGCTATATCGACACCCAGCCCCCGGCCAAGCGCGACGACCTGCGCGATCTGCACCGGCGCATCCTGGCGATCGCGCCCGACGCCAAGCTGTGGTTCCTCGACGGCCGCGATGAGACCGGCAAGATCGTCACCAATCCCAACATCGGCTATGGCGCCGAGACTCTGGACTATGCCGACGGGAGCTCCAGACCGTTCTACAAGCTGGGCCTCAGCGCCAACACGGCCGGCATCTCGGTCTACGTCATGGGCCTGAAGGACAAGACCTACCTCGCCCAGACGTACGGCCCGCGGCTCGGCAAGGCCAAGGTCACCGGCTACTGCATCCGGTTCCGGTCGGTGAAGGACGTGGACCTGGCGGTGTTCGAAGAGCTGGTCGGGAAGGTGTTGGAGGCCTAAGCCGCCGTCTTCTTCCGCAGCCGCGCCAGGCGCCGCAGACGCCGCCAGAACCGCGTCTTTTCCGGCTCGGGATAGGGCTGCAGGTTGCGGAAGAACTCTTCGGCGCAGGCGCGCCACGAGAACTTTTCGGCGAACTTGCGGACCACGACGCGGTCCAGATCCAGGCAGGCCAGGCAGGCTTCCTGCAGGCCGTCCGTCTGGCCGGGCGCCAACACGCCGGCGTTGGAGCCGGGGATGATGTCCACCGGGCCCGGTGCCGAGAACGCCGCCACCGGCACGCCGGCGGCCATGGCTTCCAGGATCACCAGGCCGAAGGTGTCGGTCAGGGACGGGAAGCAGAAGACGTCCGCCCCGCCGAAGTAGCGGGCCAGTTCGTCGCCGAACTTGGCGCCCAGGAACTTCACCTCGGGATATTTCTCGGCCAGCTCCTCGCGCTGGGGACCGTCGCCGATGACGACCTTGGTGCCCGGCAGGTCGAGGCTGGCGAAGGCCTCGATGTTCTTCTCGACGGCCACGCGGCCGACATTGAGGAAGATCGGTCGGGCCAGGCCCTCGAACGGGTCGGCGTCGCCCGGCTCGCGCGGCTTGAAGATGTCGGTGTCGACGCCCCGCGACCAGGGCGAGAGGTTGCGGAAGCCGTGCTTGGCCAGCTCGTCGCGCATGGTGGGCGTGGCCACCATCAGGCGGCCCGACGGCTTGTGGAACCAGCGCATATAGGTGTAGCCGGCCGCCAACGGCAGCGGCAGGCGGGCTGAGACATATTCCGGGAACTTGGTGTGGTAGCTGGTCGTGAACGGCAGCTTCCACTCCAGGCAGATGCGGCGCGCGGCCAGGCCGATCGGCCCCTCGGTGGCGATGTGGATCGCCTCGGGCTCGAACTGCTTGAACCGCTCCTGCACCGGCTCGTACGCGCCGATCGCCAGCTTGATCTCGGGGTAGGTCGGCAGCGGGAAGGTCGGGAACTGCTCGGGGCTGACGACGTCGACCTCGTGGCCCATCGCGCGCAGCTCTTCGGTCACCCGGCTCAGGGTGCGCACCACCCCGTTGACTTGAGGTTCCCAGGCGTCGGTAGCAAGCAGAATTCGCATCAGGCGGCGGCGGGCTCCGGCAACGTCTCTTCGGCGCCGTCAACGGTCTGGGGAAGGGAGCTGGCGCGATCGATCACCGACCACGAGCGCAGCTTGGCCCATTCCAGGATCTCGAGATGGCCGTCGGCATGCTCGGCCAAGGCCGTGCAGCTTTCGACCCAGTCGCCGTCGTTGATGTAGCGGATGCCGTCGATGTCGCGCATCTCGGCCTTGTGGATGTGACCACAGATCACGCCGTCCACCCCCCGACGCCGAGCTTCATCGGCCACGGCGGCCTCGAAGTTCTCGATGAAATGCAACGCGTTCTTCACCTTGACCTTCAGATAGGCCGAGAGACTCCAGTAGCCGAACCCCAGGCGACGCCGCAGGCGATTCACCACAGTGTTCAGCATGAGGATGGTTCTATAGGACCAATCCCCGAGGAAGGCGAGCCACTTGGCGTGCTGCACGACGCCGTCGAACTCGTCGCCATGCACCACCAGGTAGCGCTTGCCGTCGGCCGCCTCGTGGATCACGTCGCGCGCCACGATCACCCCGCCGAAGTGCACGCCGCAGAAGTCGCGGATGCGGTCGTCGTGGTTGCCGGGCACGTAGATCACCTCGGTGCCCTTGCGGGCCATGCGCAGGATCTTCTGCACCACGTCGTTGTGGGCCTGGGGCCAGTACCAGCCGCTGCGCAGCTTCCAGCCGTCGATGATGTCGCCGACCAGATAGAGCTTGTCGCACTCGACGTGGCGGATGAAGTCCAGCAGCAGCTCGGCCTGGCACCCTCGCGTACCCAGGTGCAGATCGCTGATGAAGACGGAACGGTAGCGGCGAACGGCGACGTCGGCGCTCATGGTCGAACCCCCGTTGGAACGCCGCAGATCGTTCCGTCCCCGGATCGGAAGATAGCGGCCAACGGCTGGCGATTAAGCTGATTGCGTGTCGCTTTGATGAAATGGGCGTGCGGCGAATTTACCGGTCGTTAAGGCGCCGCTTCCGCTGGGGAAGCCGCTATCCTGTCCGCGAACTGCACAGTTTCGACGCAATCGTCAAAAATCTGGACACTTAACCAACCCCTTTTGGCGCTTGGGTTTGCTCAAGCTGTTGCAGTGCAGCAATGCGGGCACTAGATCACCCTCATGGACGCCGCCCGCCTCGCCAAGGACACGCCGAAATCCCAGAAGACGCGCGCGCGGATTCTGGACCAGGCGATGCGCCTGATCGCCGAGATCGGCTACCACGCCGCCACCAACCCGGTGATCGCCGACGCGGCGGGCCTCACCCGCGGGGCGATGCTCTACCACTTCCCCACCCGCGAGGCCCTGGTCGAGGCCGCCGTGGCCCACATCCAGGCCGAGCGCTCGACCCTGTTCCGCGCCGCCGCCGAGAACCTGCCCGCCGGCGCCGACGTCACCGAGCACGCGATCGACAGCTACTGGGACCTGCTGCACTCGACGCCCTTCCAGGCCTTCGGCGAGCTCGAGGACGCCGGCCGCACCGACCCGGCCATCCACGCGCTCCTGGCCCCCGCCCAAGCCGAGTTCGACCGCGCCCAGGCCGGCGACCACTTCCTGAAGATCCTCCACGCCGGCGCCGGCCCGAGGTTCCAGGCCAGCCGGGATCTGGCGCGGTTCATGCTGGAGGGCTTGGCGCGGACGACGCTGACCTACGACAAGGACGGTCGGAAGGAGCGCCTGCTGATGCTGATCAAGCGGGCCACGCACATGCTGAACCGCAAGGGGGATGTGCAGGATTTGTGGCCGGAGTAGGGGGGCGAGTTCGCCATATACTGCCCTTACGCCATCTCCAGGAACACGACGTTCGACCGTGGTTGTCGACCGTCAGCCTGAAGCCCGCATGTGCCGTATTACCCCCTCGCCGCGCCGCCCTCCGCCCGAAGGAGGCGTAGCTAGCGAACGCGGTGATCGCGCACCCAAGGTGGAGCCCCACGCCCGCCTAGCCTATGTCGTCTAAGGACTGATCTTCGTCCTTCTCTACTGCGCCATCGTGGTCCTCACGGAGCCGCCGCCACCAGCCCAGGATGTCGCCAATGTCGTCCCTGAAGGGATAGGGTTTGGACATGCGGTGTTCCTCAGCTAGCTCGTCCACCATCGTGAACAGCATGTAGCCCAAGCGATCATTGTGGGTTGCATTCTGCAGCAGCCGGAAGAAGCCCTCGTCAGTCGTGCGCAACAGGGCAAACTCGATATCCTCGATGTAGGCAAAGACGATCCGCCGGCAGTCTTCCTCGACGATCCCGACATCCTTCTCCGCCGCGAGCGCTCTTGCACGCACAAGAACCCGATCTCGCAATTCACCGGACATTTGGAACCAAGGATCCAAGGTGACCACCATGCCAATGGCGTCGTCGGATACCTGGGTGTCCCTTGTGAGGCCAAGGCGGCTGTGAGCGAAGTGACGCCACACTTGGAAGGCGCCTTTGGCCAATTCCTCGAAGCCGCGACCGCCCGACACCGCTTCCTCCCCGAAGCGGTCGTCGTAGGTCATCTTGGTGGCCTTGCACTCGACGACGACATTGAGGACGCCCTGATCGTAAACCAAGATATCGGGAGTGTTGATGGTATTGCCACGGTAGCGATAGCCCTCCTCGCGCCGGAACTGCCGCGACGGGATCGCCCGCGACAATAGCCCATCCACGTAGGTCTCGAAACGGCCGCCAATCTCGTGGCGCACCGAAAGCCCGCCACCGACAACATCATAGTAAAGACCCGTCGTGGTGCGCACGAGGAGGAGCTCGGGGAGTGGCGAGAGAAGTTGGCCGGGATACTGCCCGGACCGGATGAGCGGGTGCATGCGTAGCGCGCTGGGAGCATAGGCCGGGTGGGTTCGCCCCGATCGAAGCCGAGTGGCTTCGTCGCGCAAGGCCGCGAGGGGCGTGCTCAGACGCCCCATGCCCCCAGCCACGGCCGCCGCATCCAATCCCAGAAGTGTCAGGTCCAACCGCTCGGCCACATAGGGTCCATGTTCGAATGCCGTATAGCCGGCAAGCCCGATCGCCATCAGGGCGTCGAGCGAGGCGCCCTCCTTTTCCAACTTCGTCCGCGCTTCAGGTCCACCGAACAGGAGCGCCGACCGATAGGTCGCCGGCGCGTTCAGAAATCCGCGCTGCCAGGCAAACTGCTGGTGGCCGATCCGTGCCATCTCGTGGAAGACTCGGTCGCTCGAGATGGTCATCCCATCTTGGCCATCTTCCCAGTCTCTTAGCGCGTTGAGCAGGTTGGCCAGCGTCTGCCAAAGTCCGCAATTCAAGTAGTAGGACGGTCCGTTTGCGAACCGTGGCCGCACCACCTTTGACGTCGTCAATAGCTCGTTGACCAACGTCTCGAGCGCCCAGGGATAGATGTAAAATGGTGAGCTTATCTTAGCCCGCTTAGTCTCGTCGGGAGTCTTGAAAATCCCAGAAGCAACCTGACCATCGCGTGTTTGGATTTCCCGGATCGCCCATATCATTCGGCAGAAGTCCTCATCCACAGAATAGGACAAGAGTTCATGCAATTTCTTCTTGGCGCGGTCGCGTCGAAGCCTCGCGCTTTGTCGACGCTCCTGATCAGACGGGTCCGTCGCACGCGCCATGGAATCCCCTCCCCTGTGATCGACACCTCCATCATCCCATGATTCAGCATCAAGAATGGGTACGGACTGGACTCATAGTGGGCGTCGCGAGCGCGCTGACTGCCGCTAGAAAACGTACCTTCCGAACAGAAGAGATGAGTCAAAACCCGACGCCCCTGCGCCGGGCGCCCTCCTTAAATCTCTTGGAGGCTGCAGCGTGCAGGGCAGTC
>JAEXJH010000134.1 GCA_023445955.1 Pseudomonadota bacterium | reverse complement strand
GGCCTGGGCCTTGCTGGATCGGCGGCGCGTTCTGGAGACCCTCGGCGGTCGGCGCTTCGGCTTCTTCGGGCTTGGTCGGAGCAAAGGGATTGGCCGACAGGCCTAGCTGGCCGGGGACCAGTTCGGCGCCGTGCGGGTCCTCGCCGCCAAGACCTTCGCGCCAGCCGTCCGGCGCATTCTTGGTGGCGCCGATCTTGGTCAGCTCCAGGCGAATCACCGGCGAGCCGGCGTGCGGGTCGCTGGTGATCAGAACGAGCGTCGCCAGCGAGGCCAGGAACAGGCAGGCCGCGCCGCTGGCGCCGATGAAGGGGTTGCTGACTGCGGCCATCAGCTTGGCGCGCAGGTCCCCGGACCCGCCCGGAGCGGGCGCGGCGGCGGCATAGGCGGGCTTACGCGAGAAGGAGACGGCCATGACCCGGGAAGGGTAGGCGGCGAGGGCCGAATATATGGTTAACGAGACCCTTCCAGTCCTGCGACGCGGCGACGCGGGTCTCATGAAAAACGCCGCCCCGGTGTCCCGGAGCGGCGTCGATCGTTCAGCCTTGGAAGGCCCTTACTTGTTCTCGGTGGCCGGCTTGCCGGTCGCCGCAGCGGCCGCCTTGGCGGTGACCTCGGCGACCTTGGCCGCCGGCTTGGGCAGCTTGGGCGTATTGGCGACGCCGCCGGCGTTCAGCACGGCGATGGCGCGCTGCAGCTGGAAGTCGCCCTTCTTGTCGTCGAAGGCGGTCGGCGGGGCTTCGGCCGGCGTGTGAACGCCCGCGCGGCTCTTGCCCTCGTCGGCGTTCAGCGCGTTCTTGAAGCTGGCTTCGCTGAACCAGACTCGGTTGGCGATGTCCTGGGCCTGGTCGCGGGTCTGGGCGACCTCCAGGTCCGGGGTGATGCCGGTCTTCTGGATCGAACGGCCCGACGGCGTGAAGTACTTGGCCGTGGTCAGCTTCAGGGCGCCGTCGGCCCCGCCGCGCAGCGGGATAACGGTCTGCACCGAGCCCTTGCCGAAGCTGGTGATGCCGACCAGCTCGGCGCGGTGGCGGTCCTGCAGGGCGCCGGCGACGATCTCGGCCGCCGAAGCCGAGCCCTGGTTGATCAGCACGACCATCTTCATGCCGTTCAGCAGATCGCCGGGCTTGGCGTTGTAGCGCTGGATGTTGCGCGGATCGCGGCCGCGCTGGCTGACCACCTCGCCGCCGTCCAGGAACACGTCGGCCACGCCGACCGCCTGGTCCAGCAGACCGCCGGGGTTGTTGCGCAGGTCCAGGATCAGACCCTTCATGTGCGGGTTCTTGGCCTTCAGGTCGTTGATCGAGGCGACCAGCGCGTCGGTGGCCTTCTCGTTGAAGCCGGGCAGGCGGACATAGCCGTAGTCGCCCTCCATGCGGGCGATGGCGGCCTTGGGCTTGATCACCTCGCGGACCAGCTTGACGTCGAACGGATCGGTCTTGTCGCGGGCGATGGTCAGGGTGACGGCCTGGCCGGGCTCGCCGCGCATCTGCTTGACCGCCTCGTTGACGGTCAGGCCCAGAACGCTCTGGCCGTTGACCGACGTGATGTAGTCGCCAGCCTGCACGCCGGCGCGGGCCGCCGGGGTGCCGTCCATCGGCGAGATCACCTTCACGACGCCGTCTTCGCTGGTCACTTCCAGGCCCAGGCCCCCGTATTCACCGCGGGTGGTGTCCTGCATGTCCTCGTAGGCGTCGGGCGCCAGATAGCCCGAGTGCGGGTCGAGGCTGGTCAGCATGCCGTCGAGAGCGGCCTCGATCAGCTTCTTGTCGTCGACCTCGGTGACGTACTGGTCCTCGACCGTGCCCAGCACGTCGCCGAAGAGCTCCAGCATCTTGTAGGTCTTGGTCTTGGGGGCGTTGTTCGCCTGGGCGATGGGGCTGACATAGGCCATGGCGCCAGCGCCAAGGATAAAGGCGGAAACGCCGATGAGCAGGTACTTGCGCATTAAGGCCCAGAAGGCTCCCTAGCGGCGCGCGGCGCCGCAAACCGTGTTTAGCCCAGTCCAACCCTAAAAGGTGGCCGTCTTGCGACTGTCACCTTACCGGAAAAGCCGCCTACCGCGACTCCTGTTTGAGCCAGCGCTCCGGATCGGCCGGCGCGCCGTTCTCACGGACCTCAAGATAGAGTTCCGGCTCGGAAGATACATGATCCGGCATCTTCCCGATGGGGGCGCCCGCCGCGACAGATTGTCCGGGCGACGCCGTTATCTGATCCAGACCTGCGACGACTATGTGATAGGCGCCTTGTGAGCGCAGGATCAGCACTGCGCCCCAGCCGTTCAGCGCGCCGGCGTACTCGACGGTTCCGGCGGCCGGGGCGGTGACGCTGGCGCCCTTCTCGGTGCGCACGGTCAGGCCGGGCGACTTGCCGCCGGCCGGCATCTCCTGGCCAAAGCGCCGGACGACGTCGCCGGACGCGGGACGGCGCAGCACCAGCGGGCCGCTGGCCTCGACCCGGCCCAGGCCGTCGGTCAACGCGCCCAGGGTGCGCAGCTCGTTCTGCTGGGTCAGGGCTTCCTGGGCGTAGGCCCGCTCCAGCTGGGTCTTCTCGATGATCAGCCGCTCGATCTCGCCCTTGCGGTCGGCGACCACGCTCTCGGCGGTGAACAGTTCGGCCGAGGCGGCGGCGGCCTCGCGGCGCAGGGTCCCGACCGCCACGGCCTGGCGGGCATAGGCCTCGGCGCGGTGCTGCAGCTCGGGTGTCATGGCCCGGATCAGGATGGCCGCCCGCACCGCATCGCGGGCGTCGTTCGGCGACACCAGCAAGGCCGGCGGCGGATCGCGGCGGAAAAGCTGCAGGGCCGACAGCAGCAGCGACAGCCGCTGCCGGTTATTGCCCAGATTGGCCAGGATGACGTTCTCGCGGCTGTTCAGCGATTCCAGCCGGGCGCGCTTGGCGTCGACATCGGTACCGGCGGCGATGCGGGCGTGGTCCAGGCGGTCCAGCTCGGTGCGCAGATCCTGGATCTCGCGGCGGGTGTCGATGGCGGTCTGGCGGTCCTTGGCCCGCTGGTCCTCCAGGACGCGATCGGCGCGCTGCCAGCCGACCACGGCCGTCGGGACGGCGAGGACCAGGGCGCAAACGGCGATGACGAGTCGCGAGCGGGACATCTCCGACTCTCTAGCTCTAATCGCGGTGATAGGGCGAGCCCGACAGGATGGTGGCGGCGCGATAGATCTGCTCGGCCAGCATCGCCCGGGCCATGGCGTGCGGCCAGGTCTGGACGCCGAAGGCCATGGTCTCGTTGGCGGCCGACAGGATCGCGGGATCCAGGCCGTCGGCCCCGCCGATCAAGAAGACGACCCGCCGGTTGCCGTCGTCGCGCAGCCGGGCCAGGTGGTCGGAGAAGGCGCGGCTCTTCCAGGCCTTACCGTGCTCGTCGCAGGCGATGACGTAGGCGCCGTCCAGATGCGGGCGCAGCACCTCGGCCTCGGCGGCCTTGCCGGGCTTCCTGGCCTCGACCTCGAGGATGTCGACCGGTCCCAGCGCCAGGGCGCGGCCGGACGCGGTGGCGCGGGACGCATAGTCCACGGCCAGCTGCGCTTCGACCATGCGGCCGAGCTTCCCGACGGTGAGGATGGTGATCTTCATGGAAAGAGCTCTAGGCCGTCACTCAGCAAAGAGCGACGGCCGAGCGAAGAGAAGGATCAGTTCGCCGCGGTGCGGTGCGGGGCGTCGACCGCCCAGATCTTCTCGATGTTGTAGAAGCTGCGCACTTCGGGGCGGAACAGGTGGACGACGACGTCACCGGCGTCGATCAGCACCCAGTCGCAGTGCGGCAGGCCTTCGACCCGCGCCTTGCCGTGGCCGTTTTCCTTCAGCGCGCGCAGGATGTGGTCGGCCAGAGCGCCGACGTGACGGTGCGAACGGCCCGACGCCACGATCAGGCTGTCGGCGACCGAGCTCTTGTCCGTCAGGTCGATGAAGACGATGTCCTGGGCCTTGTCGTCGTCGAGGCGGGTCAGGATCAGGCGCTCAAGCGCCTTCACGTCGAGGGGCAGACTCAGGCCCGGGGATTCGTTCGAGGACTCGGCGCCGGCCGGGCCTTCGTGCGCACTAAGCGCGGGGTCGCTACGCAGCGGATTGCTCCTTATGGGGTCGCTGTGGATATCCCCCATAGCACGGAATTGAGCCGAAAGTGAGGGGGTGATGGCCGAACGCCGATTCGCCAGCCGCCCTGAGGCGTTCGCGCAACGCTGTCGCGGGCCGCGGGCTCGTCCCATGGTGGCGCTCGCGCCGATGCGTTATCGAGGCTGAAGGTGTTCTGAAGCGGGGAATCTGCGGGTGAAATACGAGGCGGTGCGCGGGACCAGGTTCGTGGTCGATCAGGACGGCGGCGGCGAGATCATCCGCATCCCGGCGCGGCGATCGGTTCCGTTCCTGTTGTTCATATCGATCTGGCTGGCGGGATGGACCGCCGGTGGCCTGTCGGTGATCGGTGAGTTCCGAGCCAGTCACGACCTGTTCCTGGGTTTCTGGCTCTGCGCCTGGGCGGCCGGCGTGGGCTTCGCCAGCCTGATGATCGTCTGGATGCTGGCGGGCTCGGAAACGCTGCGCGTGATCCAAGGCGATCTGGAGAACAGCTGGCGCATCGGGCCCGTAACCTGGCGCAAGCTCTATGAGGGAGCGCGCGTCCAGACCCTGAAACCCGCGCCGCAGCATCCGTTCTTCAGTTCTTTCCGCGTCAGCGCGCCGTTCGGGATCTATTCCCAGTTCGGCGCGGTCCAGTTCGACTATGGCGCCCGGACGATCCGCCTCGCGCCGGGCCTCGACGAGGCCGAAGCGCGGCTGATTGTCGAACGCCTGCGCAAGGGCCTGCCCAAGGCGGCCGCCTAGCCCTTGCCCTTCTGTCGCGCCCGCATCGCCGTGGAGGAGGCGAAGTTCAGCGGTCCGGTCAGGTAGACCCAGGCC
>JAEXJH010000133.1 GCA_023445955.1 Pseudomonadota bacterium | reverse complement strand
ATCGAGGCCGCCGGCGGCAAGGCCATCAGCGCCCAGGCCGACGTCAGCGACCCCGCCGCCGTCCGCCGGCTGTTCGACAGCGCGCAGACCGCGTTCGGCGGCGTCGACGTGGTGGTCAACAACGCCGGGATCATGAAGCTGGCCAACATCGCCGACACCGACGACGCCCTGTTCGACCAGACCATCGCCGTGAACCTGAAGGGCGTCTTCAACGTCCTGCGCGAGGCCGCCCGTCGGCTGCGCGACGGCGGCCGGATCATCAACCTGTCGTCCAGCGTCGTGGGTCTGCTGCCCACCGGCTACGGCGTCTATGCCGCCAGCAAGGCCGCGGTCGAGACGCTGAGCGCCATCCTGACCAAGGAGCTGCGCGGCCGCAGCATTACGGTCAATTCGATCGCGCCCGGACCGACGGCGACCAAGCTGTTCCTGGACGGCAAGCCCGCCGAGGTCGTCGAGCGCCTGTCGAAGGCCGCGCCGCTGGAGCGTCTGGGTCAGCCCGAAGACATCGCCGCCTCGGTCGCCTTCCTGGCCGGCCCGGACGGCGCCTGGGTCAACGGCCAGGTCATCCGCGTCAACGGCGGCATCATCTGAGGAAGGATCGGACCCATGGAAAAGCAAGTCATCCTCGTCACCGGCGCCTCTTCAGGCTTCGGCGCCCTGAGCGCCTGCGCCCTGGCCGACGCCGGTCACACGGTCTACGCCTCGATGCGCGAGACAGCCGGGCGTAACGCCGCCCAGGTCTCGGCCGCCGCCGACTACGCCATGCGCCACGATGTCGACCTGCGCACGGTCGAGCTGGACGTGGCCGCCGACGCTTCGGTCGAGGCCGCGATCAGCGAGATCGTCGCCGCCAACGGTCGCCTCGACGTCATCGTCCACAATGCCGGCCATATGAGCTTTGGCCCGGCCGAAGCCTTCACGCCCGAGCAGTACAGCCAGCTGTTCGACGTCAATGTGCTGTCGACCCAGCGGGTCAACCGCGCCGCCCTGCCGGTGCTGCGCAAGCAGGGCAAGGGGCTGGTGGTCTGGGTGTCGTCCAGCTCGACCCGCGGCGGGACCCCGCCGTTCCTGGCCCCGTACTTCGCGGCCAAGGCGGCGATGGACAGCCTGGCGGTCTCCTACGCCAGCGAGCTGGCCCGCTGGGGGATCGAGACCTCGATCATCGTGCCGGGGGCCTTCACCAAGGGCACCAACCACTTCGCCCATTCGGGCAAGCCGGCCGACGAGGCGGTTGCGGGGGCTTACATGGACGGGCCGTACGCTGGTGTGGCCGACGCCGCGCTGAACGGGCTCGCCGCGCTGGAGCCCGCCGACGCCGATGCGGGCGAGGTGGCCAAGGCCATCGCCCGGGTGGTCGACACGCCGTTCGGCCAGCGGCCGTTCCGGGTGCATATCGACCCGTCGCAGGATGGGGCGGAGATCGTCAACGGCGTCGCGGATCGGGTGCGGGCCGAGATGTTCCGGCGGATCGGGCTGGAGGATTTGTTGAAGGTTTCGGTTCGCTGAGTGAATCTGCTCCCCCTTTGGGGGAGGTGTCGCGGAGCGACTGAGGGGGCAGCTGGGCATAGGCCGCGCTGCCCCCTCCGGCCCTCTGGACCACCTCCCCCAGAGGGGGAGGAGAATTCAGTAGTTACCTAGACTGAGGATATTCCCGTCCGGGTCCTTGAACCACACCACCCGCATGTCGCCGGCCACGTGCACGTCGCCGTCGCGGCTCATGGCCGGCAGGTCATAGTGTTCGAACACCACGCCCCGGTCCTTGAGCATGGTCACGGCTGAATCGAACGTCTCGCCCAGAGCCCAGGTCAGCACGGTGGCCTTGTTGCTGCCGGCGAACTGCGACTCGTAGACCAGCACCACGGACTTGCCCGCCTGGAAGCCCTGCACCGAGGGCTGGTCGCCGGGCAGGGGCTTGAGGCCCAGGACCTCTTCGTAGAACGGCCGCGCGACCTTGAGGTCCTTCACCGCCACCGTCGCCTGGGCGTCCTGATCGCCGAGCATGCGAAAACCTCCGTCTGACTTGCCGGAGAAAAGCGCGAAGCCGAACCGCGTTCCGTGGGCGTTGACTCCTGGTCATACTGTGTGACATACAGTGTGTGTCACACACCATGTGATGCACACTATGCGACGCACACCCAATGCCGACCGATACCGATATCTTTGAATCGCTCCGCCAGGAGCTGCGGCGGGGGACCCTGATCCTCGCCGTCCTCGCCCAGCTGCGGGAGGAGCGCTACGGCTACAGCCTGCGCCAGGCCCTCTCGACCGTGGGCGTGGAGATCGACGAAGGCGCGCTCTATCCGATGCTGCGCCGGCTGGAGAGCCAAGGGCTCCTGGCCAGCGAATGGCGCGAGGAAGACAAGCGCAAGAAGCGTTTCTACCAGCTGTCGGACGAGGGCCGGGCCGTGCTGGCCCGCCTCGCCGGCGAATGGCGCGCGATCAACGCCGCCCTCGAGCCGCTGCTCTAGCGGCCTCTCACCATTCTCAAGGGGACAAGACCATGAGCGATCTGATCGATCGTTATCTGGCGGCCGTGGCCGCCCTGCTGCCGAAGGCCCAGCGCCAGGACATCATCGCCGAGCTGCGCGACCTGATCATGAACCGCGTCGAGGAGATGGAGGCCAAGACCGGCCGGCCGCTCGACAAGCGCGAGACCGAGGCGCTGCTGCGCGAGATCGGCCATCCGATCGCGGTGGCCGGCCGCTACGGCCCGCGCACCGCCCTGATCGGGCCGGAGCTGTATCCGTTCTGGGAATTCGGCGTGAAGGTGCTGCTGGCCATCGCCGCCATCGCCGCGATCATCCCGGCCGGGATCCTGCTGGTCACGGGGCAGGGCGGCCCGCACACGATCAGCGGCCTGGTCAGCGACTTCATCCCGACCGCGCTCAGCCTGATCGGCCTGGCCACCCTGGTCGGGGCGGCGATCGAGCGCGGCTGGATCAAGCCGGGCGACTTCAGCCAGTGGAAGGCCAGCGACCTGCCGCACATCCCGCAGGGGCGGTCGCTGTTCCTGAAGAGCCGCTTCGAGGGCCTGTTCGAGCTGATCGTTACGGTGCTGTTCATCGCCTGGTGGACCAAGATGCTGCCGTTCCCGATGGGCAGCCTCGTCCATGCGAACCGCGACGTTGGGATCGTGCTGAGCTCGGCCCTGACGGCGCTCTACTGGCCGATCCTGGCCCTGTCGGTGGTGCAGGCGTTCTCGTCGCTGCTGGTGGTGGTCAAGCCGGGCTGGGTGCGGCCGCGCGCGGGCCTGGAGATGATCTGCTCGCTGGGCGGCCTGGCCCTGGTGGCCGTGCTGTGGCCGGCCCAGCCGCTGGTGACCCTGATCCTGCCCGATGCGCCGGGGGAGAACCTGGTCCGCCTGCAGCAGACCTTCGACCAGTCGTTCAAGGTCATGATGATCGTCGCGGCCTGCATCTATCTGGGCAAGCTGCTGGTCGACGGGCGGCGTCTGGTGCGGGGGAAGTAGCGCTCGATCCGGGGTGGACGAAGCTCCGTGTTCAGAGTCTTCGTTCACCTCGAATGTTAAGGTTTATGTCCTCGTCGAGTAACGATGCGGCGGCGCCGAAGTCGGCTCAGAAAATGGCGAGCAGAAGCCTGGTAAGGCTTTCCGATCCGCAAAAAAACGACGCTCTCGGTCTTCCAGCTTTTTGCGAGGATTCAAGGCGTTAACAATTCGACTGTGCGACTTGTAGGCGCAGAAGCCATTGTGCAGTGCGGCAAGTGCTTGCGAGTCGGTCACGGATACGTCATAAGCCGCTACAAGTCGGACCTTGGCCACATCGTGATACGGCCAGTTCCCGCTTCGAAGTGTTCTCCGCCAGTGAATTTCGCGGGGGTTTCGGAGCGTATTTGTCG
>JAEXJH010000132.1 GCA_023445955.1 Pseudomonadota bacterium | reverse complement strand
CCCCCGTTCTACGGGGGAGGAGAAGTGGGCTCTATCGCCTCCACCATCTTCAGCAGCTTCTCCATCGCCACGTCCCGCACGCCGTCCTCGCGCAGGTGCAGGACGAGATCCGACAGGTAGTCGATGTTGCGGCCCGACAGGCCCTTGGCGCCGGCGATCAGCTGCGCCTGCTGCTCCAGGCTCAGCGCCCCAGCCCACTGGGCGTGCTTCATGTCCGACAGGAAGACGAGAGCCGGCGTCTTTTCGCCGCCGTCGATCTTCACGTCGCGCCAAGTCTCGAAATAGGTCTCGGTCGGCTGCTCGCGTTCGCGCAGGTAGGCGTAGACCTCTTCCCACTCGGACGCGGCTACGCGGTAGGCCATGCCACGCACCGCGCCGCCGGGGGCCAAGCCCAGCACCAGGCCCGGCCGCTCGTAGGTGCCGCGATGGTGGACGGAATAGATGCAGAAGGCGCGCCGCCGACCGTGGAGCACGGCCGTTCTTCGGTCTATGAACGGGAACCCGGGCCGCCACATGAGCGATCCGTATCCGAACACCCAGCGATCTTCGCTGTCGCCTGCCAAACCCATTCCCGATCCCGACTGGACGCGCCCTCTACATGACCCATACCGACGCCCGCCCGTCCCGGAAAGCCCCCCAAAAGGCGCGACGCAGCCGTCTTTTCACGCCTTTCATCCTCGCCGCCATCGTCGCGGGCGGCTGGAGCTATGGCTGGTTCTGGCTGCGCGGTCAGGCCGAGCAGCGGATGGACGCCCAGTCGGCCGACCTGAAGTCGCGCGGCTATGACCTGTCGTGGAGCGCCCGCACCTTCCACGGCTTCCCGTTCCGCATGAACGTCGACCTGACCGACGCCCGCATCGCCGAGCCCACCGGCTGGGCCGTGCGCGCGCCGGTCCTCAAGGGCGAGGCCGAGATCTTCGACCTGACCCACTGGGTGCTGATCGCCGAACAAGGCGTCGTCCTGACCCGTCCCGAGGCGGGCGACGTGACCATCACGGGCGACGCCCTGCGCGCCAGCATCTCGCACGTGGCCGAGTATCCGCCGCGCATCTCGGTCGAGGGCGCCAGGCTGACCTTCACCCCCGCCCCGGGGACCAAACCCTTCCAGTTGGTCTCGGCCGACAAGATGCAGCTGCACACCCGCGCCGGTCCCGACGACCAGGGCGCGATCTTCTTCAAGGCCGACGGCGCCAAGACCGCCTTCACGGGCCTTCTAGGCCGCATCGCCCAGGACAAGACCGCCTCGATGATCCTGGAGACCCGCCTGACGCACGTCTCGCAGCTGCGCGGCCGCAACTGGGAGGCCGCCGTCAAGCAGTGGAGCGCCGCGGGCGGCCAGATCAGCGTCCAACAGAGCCAGCTGCTGGCCGGCGACGCCGAAGGCAAGGCCAAGTCGGGCGTGCTGTCGGTCGATCCCGACGGCGCGGTGACCGGCCTGCTGAGCGTGGCGCTCAAGGAGCGGGCCGACCTGTCCCAGCCGATCAAGACGCCGGAACAGGCTCTGGCCGCCGTCGCCCAGGCCGCGGGCCAGGAGCCGGTGATCGAAGCCGACCTGAAGTTCGCCAACGGCCGCAGCTACCTCGGCGCGATCGATACGGGGCCAGCGCCGAAGGTGTACTGATCGATCGCTGATCGCCGGAGACGCAATTTTCTTCCCCGAAGGGGTCGGGTATTGCGTGTTCGGCGGCAAAGACTATGGTCCGCCCTCCAATTTCGGGGAAGAACATGGGCAGCGACGCGACGGACGCCACACCGTCTCTCGAAGAGGTCCGATGGCGACTGGACGCCATCGACGGTGAACTGCTGAAGCTGCTGGACGAGCGCGCCAGCCTGGCCGGCGCCGTGGCCGCCGCCAAGCGCGCCTCGGGCGACACCGGCTTTGGCCTGCGCCCCGGCCGCGAGGCCCAGATCGTCCGCAAGCTGCTCGAGTCGCCGCGCACCGGCGCCTCCAATGCCCTGGTCATCCGCATCTGGCGCGAGATCATGGCCGACAACCTGGCGCGCCAGGGTCCCTATCAGCTGGCCGTGTTCGGCGGCCGCGACGCCGCCCGCGCCGTGGAGCTGACCCGCCTGCGCTTTGGCACAGCGCCGCGCCTCACCGTCGTTCCCACCGCCCAGGACGCCCTGGCCGTCGCTCGCGCCCCGTGGGGCGTGGCCGTCCTGCCGCTGGCCGCCGAGACGCCCTGGTGGGGCCGTCTGCTGGCCGAGCCGAAGCTGAAGGTCTTCGCCGCCCTGCCCTGCCTGGCGACCTGGGGCTCGCAAGCCGCTCTGGCCGTGGCCGAGGTCGAGGTCGAACCCACCGGCCACGACCAGACCTTCTGGGTCACCGACTCGGCCAAGAGCACGAACGCCATCATCGACGCCCTCAGCCTGGACGGCGTCGCCGCCGAGCAGGTCGCCGAGGCCGGCGGGCTGAAGCTGTTCTCGCTGTCGGGCTTCTTCCAGCCGGACGACGCGCGCCTGGCCCGCGCGCCGGGCCAGCTGACCGGCGTCATCGGGGCTGCGCCCGAGCAGTTCGACGTGTAAGAGACGCCCGTCTCTAGACTGAGTAATCCGATGACCGATCGCTTCGCCGCGCCCCGTCCCGTCCCCAAGCCGGGGATCATGGACATCCACGCCTATGTCGGCGGCAAGTCGAAGGTCGAAGGCATCGCCCATCCGGTTAAGCTGTCGAGCAACGAGAACATCCTGGGCAGCAGCGACAAGGCCAAGGAGGCCTATCGCAACGCCGTCGACCGGATGCACATCTATCCGGACGGCAAGGCGGGTATCCTGCGCGCCGCCGTGGCCGAGCGCTTCAAGCTGGAGCCCGAGCGCCTGACCTTCGGCGACGGCAGCGACGAGATCTTCGCCCTGCTCTGCCAAGTCTATCTGGAGCCCGGCGACAACATCGTCCAGGGCGAGCATGGCTTCGCCGCCTACGCCATCGGGGCTCGGGCCTGCCAGGCGGAGGTCCGCATGGCCAAGGAGATCAACCACCGCATCGACATCGACGAGACGGTGAAATGCGTCGACGAGCGCACGCGCCTGGTCTTCATCGCCAACCCCGCCAACCCGACCGGCACCTGGCTGACGGGCGAGGAGATCCGTGAGCTCCACGCGGCTCTGCCGCCGTCGGTGATCCTGGTGCTGGACGGCGCCTATGCCGAGTTCTGCAGCGATCCGCGCTTCGAGGACGGCCTGGACCTGGCCCGCACCGCCGAGAACGTGATCGTCACGCGGACCTTCTCGAAACTGCATGGTTTGGCTGCGCTTCGGGTGGGTTGGGGCTACGCGCCCGAGCACATCATCGCGCCGCTGGAGCGCATCCGCCCGCCGTTCAACACCTCGATCCCCGGCCAGGAAGCCGCCGTCGCGGCCCTGTTCGACGACGACTTCCAGGCGCGCTCGCTGGCCCTGGTCGAGCAGTGGCGTCCGTGGCTAGCCCAGCAGCTGGGCGGCCTGGGGCTGGAGGTGACGCCGTCGGCGGCCAATTTCGTGCTGGCCACCTTCCCCACCACGCCCGGCAAGACCGCCCGCGAGGCCGAGGAATTCCTGGCCTCGAAGGGCTACTTGGTCCGCGCCGTGGCCAACTACAATCTGCCGGACGCCATCCGCGTGACCATCGGCCTGGAAGAGCAGAACCGCGCCGTGGTCGACCTGCTCGCCCAGTTCATGGGTCGCTAGATGTCGGCTCCCGGGATCCTCTACCCCAAGCTCACCGTCATCGGCTGCGGCCTGATTGGCGGCTCGGTGATCCGCGCGGCGCGTGAGCACGGCGTCGTCGGCGAGGTCACCGTGGCCGACGCCAGCGAGGCCAACCGCGCCCGCGTCGTCGAACTGGGCATCGCCGAGCACGTCACCGGCGACATCGCCGAAGCGGTCAAGGACGCCGACCTGGTGGTCATCGCCACCCCGGTGCTGTCGATCCCGGATCTCGCCGCCGTCGTCATCCCGGCGATGAAGGCCGGCGCGACCCTGACCGACGTCGGCTCGACCAAGGCCAATGTCGCCGAGGCCTTCCGCGCCCAGGACATCGCCAAGATCTACGCCATCCCCGGCCACCCGATCGCCGGCACCGAGCAGTCGGGGCCTGACTCGGGCTTCGCCGAGCTGTTCGAGAACCGCTGGACGATCCTGACCCCCTTCGAGAGCGACGACGAGCACTACGCCGCCGCCGTCGCCAAGCTGTCGGCCTTCTGGCGCGCCTTCGGGGCTCAGGTCGAGCTGATGGAGGAAAAGCACCACGACCTCGTCCTGGCCGTCGTGTCCCACCTCCCCCACCTGATCGCCTACACGATCGTCGGCAGCGCGGCGGATCTGGAGAACGTCACCGAGAACGAGGTCATCAAGTACTCGGCCTCGGGCTTCCGCGACTTCACCCGCATCGCCGCCAGCGACCCGACCATGTGGCGCGACATCTTCGTGGCCAACAAGGACGCGGTGCTGGAGATGCTGGGCCGCTTCACCGAGGACCTCCAGGCCATGAGCCGCGCCATCCGCTGGGGCGACGCCGACACCCTGCACGCCCACTTCACCCGCACGCGGGCGATCCGGCGCGGGATTGTGGCCGCCGGCCAGGAAAGCGCGCTGCCGAACTTCGGGCGCGATCGCGGGAAGGGCTGACGGGCCCTGCGTCCTTCGAGGCGCGCTCAGGAGCGCGCACCTCAGGATGAGGACATTTATACTGAATTCCTCATCCTGAGGCGCCTGCGCAGCAGGCATCGAAGGACGCACGGCGCCATGTGCCTTCCCCGCCACACCGGCTCAACTTCCGCGTCACCCCACTAGCCCTCGTCCGGGTAACGCTGTAATCGGCCGCCTCCCGTAAGGAATGAGAACCGTGGCGCACAAACCCCCAGTCAATTCGCAGCTGTTCACCATGCTCGACCGCCAGGTCGAGTACGCGAACACGCGCGCGTTGGAGGGGATCACGGTCTAGGGTTCGACTGAACTCGGGAAGTCCGAAAAAGCCCCTCCTGGCCTTGAGCCGGAGGGGTTTTTCGTTTGTGCGGAAACACTTGCCGGCCCCGACGCCAGGAGGGGGAGCAAGAAGGAGAGAAGCCGATGAGCGGCTTCACGCATATCGAAAGTGACGGCGCGCCGATCAAGGCGTGGACACAAGGGGTTCCGATCGAGGACTCCGCCCTCAAGCAGCTGCGCAACGTCGCCAGCCTGCCGTTCATCCACAAGCACGTGGCGGTGATGCCGGACGTGCACTGGGGGATGGGCGCGACCGTGGGCTCGGTGATCCCGACCTACAAGGCGATCATCCCGGCGGCGGTGGGCGTCGACATCGGCTGCGGCATGATGGCGGTGCGCACCTCGATCCGGGCCGAGCACCTGCCCGACAACCTGTTCGGCGTCCGCTCGGACATCGAAGCCGCCGTGCCGCACGGCCGGACCGACAACGGCGGGCGCAACGACAAGGGCGCCTGGCAAGTCGAGCCGCCCGCCATCGCCGCTGAAAAGTGGGCGGGCCTGAAGGATGGCTACGACGACATCGTCGCGCGTAACCCGAAGGCGGCGCACCCGCGCGGCTACGGCCACCTGGGCACGCTGGGCACCGGCAACCACTTCGTGGAGCTGTGCCTGGACGAGGCCGGCGAGGTGTGGGTGATGCTGCACTCGGGCTCGCGCGGCGTGGGCAACCGGTTCGGGACGTTCTTCATCGAACAGGCCAAGCACGAGATGCGCCGGTGGTTCATCAACCTGCCCGACGAGGACCTGGCCTATTTCGCGGAAGGCAGCGACGGCTTCAACGACTACGTGCGGGCCGTGGCCTGGGCGCAGAAGTACGCCCTGGCCAACCGTGAGGTGATGATGGATCAGGTGCTGGGCGTGCTGAAGAAGACGTTCCCGGACTTGGCCGTGACCGAGCATGCGGTGAACTGCCACCACAACTACGTGTCGCGGGAAAAGCACTTCGGCAAGGACGTCTACCTGACCCGCAAGGGCGCGGTGTCGGCCAAGGACGGAGAGCTGGGCATCATCCCGGGCTCGATGGGCGCCAAGTCGTTCATCGTGCGCGGCCGGGGCAACCCGGACTCGTTCTGCACGTGCTCGCACGGCGCGGGACGGGCGATGAGCCGGAACGAAGCCAAGCGGCGGTTCACCATCGAGGACCACGTGGCGGCCACCGCCGGCGTCGAGTGCCGGAAGGACGCCGCGGTGATCGACGAAACGCCGATGGCCTACAAGGACATCGACGAGGTGATGGCCGCCCAGGCCGACCTGGTCGACATCGTGCACACCCTGCGCCAAGTGGTGTGCGTCAAAGGCTAGCGGACGCCGTCCGGTCTTCGCGACCGGGCGGCGTTTCGCGTTCGACCCCGCGCCTTTCCCGCCGTAATCGCGAAATAAGGCCGCAACAATCCGGGCTCATCCACCTCGATCAGGGACATTCATCGGGGAAGGAAACCCAACCATGCGCCGCACGCTTCTCGTCGCGCTCGCTTCGCTCACCACCCTGGCCGGCGGCGTCGCCCTGGCCCAGGAGGCTCCGCGCCAGATGCCGGCGCCGGAAGACATCTTCAAGCGCTGGGACGCCAACGGCGACGGCGTCGTCGACAAGGCCGAATGGGACACCACGGGCCGCCCGGCCGACCGCTTCGCCATGATCGACGCCAACAACGACGGCAAGGTCACCCTCGACGAGCTGAAGGCCGCCTTCGAAAAGATGCGCGCCCGTCGTTCGCAGGAAGGCGGTCCGCCTCCCGGCCCGCCGCCGGAAGGCCAGCCGCCGCAAGGCAACTAGGCGCGTCTTCGACAGCTGCTTTCGACCGCCGCCCGGCCCGGCCGGGCGGCGTTTTGCATTCCGGGCCCGCGCGAGCGCTTTGGCCGACAAGCCTCACAAACATTCAAAGCGCGGGCGAGCCATCCAATCCGGCGCGCGCCGCCCGGGCCAATGTCCGCCTCGCAGATCCACACGAGGGGCAAGACCATGGACGCCAACGACCCAATCGAAACCTCGCGTCGCGGCGTGCTCGCCGGCGGGCTGGCGCTCGGCGCGCTGGCCGCCCTCCCCACCCTCGCCAATCCGGCCGTCGCGGCGGCCGCCATCGCTCCAGGAGCTTCGAACATGAGCAGCGGTTTCGTCACCACCAAGGACGGCGTGCAGATCTACTACAAGGACTGGGGTCCCAAGACCGCCCAGCCGATCGTGTTCCACCACGGCTGGCCGCTGAGCGCCGACGACTGGGACAACCAGATGATGTTCTTTTATTCGAAGGGCTTCCGCGTCATCGCCCATGACCGTCGCGGCCATGGCCGGTCGACCCAGACCGACACCGGCAACGAGATGGACACCTACGCCGCCGACGTCGCGGCCCTGACCGATCACCTGGACTTGAAGAACGCCGTCCACGTCGGCCACTCGACCGGCGGCGGCGAGGTGATCCACTATGTCGCCCGCGCCAAGCCGGGCCGCGTGGCCAAGGCCGTGCTGGTCGGCGCGGTGCCGCCGATCATGGTCAAGTCCGCCAAGAACCCAGGCGGCCTGCCGATCGAGGTGTTCGACGGCTTCCGCGCCGCCACCGCCGGCAACCGCGCCCAGTTCTTCCATGACGTGCCGGCCGGCCCGTTCTACGGCTTCAACCGTCCGGGCGCGAAGGTCGACCAGGGCGTGATCCTGAACTGGTGGCGCCAGGGCATGATGGGCGGCGTCAAGGCCCACTACGACTGCATCAAGGCCTTCTCGGAGACCGACTTCACCGACGACATGAAGAAGGTCGACGTGCCGGTGTTCCTGATGCACGGCGAGGACGACCAGATCGTGCCAATCGACGACAGCGCCCGCATCGGCATCAAGTTGCTGAAGAAGGGCACGCTGAAGACCTATCCGGGCCTGCCGCACGGCATGTGCACGACCCACCCCGACATCGTGAACCCGGACCTGCTGGCCTTCATCAAGGCCTGATCCGGCTCGCATCGAACCTGGAAGGCGGGCGCTACGGCGTCCGCCTTTTCCGCGTCTAGCGTTCGACGAACGAGCGCAGCTCACCCACGACCGCCGCCAGGGCCGTTCCCAGCGACCAGCGCGGCGGCTGAGGTTCCGACGGCGGCGCGAAGATCCAGCGATAGCCGATCTGTGGCACCGTCTCGATGAAGCGAGGCGCGCGGGCGTCGTCGCCCAAGGCGCGGCGCAGGTCGACCACCGCCTGCTCCAGCGCCGCGTGCGCGCCATCGTCCCGCGCCCACACCGTCTCGATCAGGTGATCTCGCGAGGCTGTCAGGCCCGGCCGCTCGGCCAGGGTCAGCAGCAGGTCGAACGTCTTGGGCTCCAGGTCGCTGGCGCCTGTCGGAGCCCGCACGCGGCGGGTTTCGACATCGACCGTCACCTCGCCGAACGCCATCTGTGGTGGGGCTTGGCCTCGTTCGGGCTCCAGAGCGCTTTCCGTCAGACCTTGCACGCGTCGATCGACTCCCCTGTGTCACGCCGGGATAGGGAGACGAATTGTGCGGCGCAATTTGGTCAGCTTGACCGGTTCGGACCAATCAATCGATCTCGCGATCCGACTTGAGTAGGCCCGCGTCACAGGCTAAACGAAGCGTCCCTTTGGCGGGCGTAGTTCAGAGGTAGAACGTCAGCTTCCCAAGCTGAATGTCGGGGGTTCGATTCCCCCCGCCCGCTCCAAGGCACCCCTTCCCCAGCCCTACTCCACCCGCTCGGCCTTGACGCCCAGCTTGGCCAGTTGCGCCTGCACGCTGTCTGGCCCCACCAGGTGGCCCGAACCCACGGCGACGAAGCTGACGCCCTTGCCGGCCAGCTTGGTCTTCAGCTGCTGCGCCCAGTTCTGGTTCCGCTGGGTGATGAGCAGGTCGTAGAGCTCGGGGTACTGGCCCTTCATCTCGGTGACGAACTCTTCTTCCAGCTCACGTGTGTCGCCGGCGGCCCAGGCGGCGACCATCTTGTCGATCTTGCCGACGCCTTCATCAGCTTCGTCGAGCGTGGACTTCAGAAAGTCCGCCTCGGTCTTGGCGGGCAGGTCGGCGAAGAAGCGGATCTGCTGTTCGGGGGTCTCGAACGCGCCTTCGGGCTTGCCGGCGGCCTTGACCTCCGCGGCCAGGATCGGCTCGACGCCGCTCTTGGGATCGTAGCCGGCCTTGATCACCGGGATCAGCGACAGCTGCACCGCCGCCAGCCAGGGCCGCATGGCGTTCAGCAGCTGGGGCGGCACGCCGCCGGCCTGTGCCAGGGCAGAAGCCTTCTGGAAGGCGGCGGCGTCGATCTTGCCCGACAGCGGGGCGTTGGGATCCAGGCCATATTTCAGCACTAGCGGCTGCATCACCGCCGGGTCGTCGGCGCCGACGATCTCCAGGGT
>JAEXJH010000131.1 GCA_023445955.1 Pseudomonadota bacterium | reverse complement strand
CACGATGGTCTCGCGGCTGACGAAGTACGTCGTCTCCATCGGATCGAAGATCAGCGTGCCGTGGTCGGCCGCCTGCATCAATGCCTGCGGCACGTCGGGGGTTTCCATGAAGCCGAAGCGCACCATGACGCGGTGGAAGCCGTCGCCGATCGGATCGATCGACAGGCGCTTGCCGGGCGTCGCGTAGGGCACCGTCAGCGTTTCCACGGTGAGGAACACGTTGCGCTCGTGCAGCACCTTGTTGTGCTTGAGGTTATGCATAAGCGCGACGGGGGTCATGTCGGGGTCGGAGGTCAGGAAGATCGCCGTGCCGGGCGCGCGGTGCGGGGCGCGGGCGCGCAGGATCTCCATAAGGTCGACTAGGGGTACGCTGTCGCGGCGGGTCTTGGCGGTCAGGATGTTGGCGCCGCGGGTCCAGGTGGCCATGACCAGCACCAGCGCCGCGCCGAACACCAGCGGCAGCCAGGCGCCGTCGGGGATCTTCAGCATGTTCGAGGCGATGAACACCGAGTCCAGGGCGACCAGCGGGATCAGCAGCAGGCCGGTCTGCCACAGGGTCCACTTCCACACGCGGCGGATGACCACATAGGCCAGCAGGGTGTCGACGAACATCGCGCCGGTGACGGCGATGCCGTAGGCGTTGGCCAGCTTGTGCGAGCTCTGGAACATGAACAGCAGCACCAGGACGCCGATCAGCAGGAACTGATTGACCGCCGGCACGAAGATCTGGCCAGCCTGGGTCTCGGACGTGCGCTTGATCTCGATGCGCGGCAGCAGGCCCAGCTGCACGGCCTGCTGGGTCATCGAGAAGGCGCCGGTGATCACCGCCTGGCTGGCGATGACGGTGGCGATGGTGGCCATGACCAGCACCGGCCAGTAGGCGAAGCTGGGCACCATCTCCCAGAACGGGTTGTGGCGGGCGGCCGGGTGGTCGAGCACCAGCGAGCCTTGGCCCAGATAGTTCAGCGCCAGACAGGGGAAGACCAGGCACAGCCACGAGGCCTGGATCGGGCGCTTCCCGAAGTGGCCCATGTCGGCATACAGCGCCTCGGCCCCGGTCACGACCAGGAACACGCTGCCCAGGATGACGAAGCCGACGAAGCCGTTCTCCAGCAGGAAGCGCACGCCGTACCAGGGATTGAAGGCGCGCAGGATCGAGAGGTCGTCGACCAGATGGTAGACGCCCAGCGCCCCCAGGATCAGGAACCACACTGCCGTGACGGGACCGAACAGCGAGGCCATCCGATGGGTGCCCTTGGCCTGGACGGCGAAGAGGGCGATCAGGATGCCGGCCGAGATCGGCACGATATAGGGCGTCAGGCTATGGCCGACGCCGGGCGCGTCCTTCAGGCCCTCGACGGCCGAGAGCACCGAGATGGCCGGGGTGATGATGCCGTCGCCGTAGAACAGCGCCGCGCCCACCACGCCCAGGAAGAAGATCGCCATGGAGCGCTTGCGGCCGGTCTTGCCCAGGGCCTTCTGGGCCAGGGCCATCAAGGCCAGCGTGCCGCCCTCGCCCTTGTTGTCGGCGCGCATGAAGAAGATGACGTACTTGATCGTCACGAACAGGGTCATGGTCCACAGGACCAGCGACACCACGCCCAGCACCGCGTGCTCGGCCGACGCCGACGAGCGCGCATGGCTCAGGGCCTCACGCAGCGCGTAAAGGGGGCTGGTGCCGATGTCGCCGAACACGACGCCGATCGAGCCCAGGGCCAGGGCGAAGAAGCCATGACCCTTCGCGTCACCGTGGCCATTGGGCCCGTGACCATTGCCGTTCGGCGGACCGCCGTCCTGCTGGGGGATGTCGGTAGACGCTGGCGCGCAATCGGAACTGGAAGCGCTGGAGGCCTCGGAAGCCATTCAATCCCTCCGGGCGCCCTCGCAAAACGCTTGGAGCCGACCCATATCGCGATCAAGCGCGGCGCGATACACCCAAACCGCGGCCGACACAATCGTCACCCAACGTCGTCCTGAGCACTCCCTAAGGAGATTTTGCTTCGGGCCTGAAACAGTTTTCAGTTGAACGCGCGGGCGGCCACCTTACGTTCCCCGGTAGAGATGTCCGACAGCCAGAAATTTCCCGTCGCGGCCCACGCCCTCGCCTACTTGGCGCACAAGGAGGCGTTTTCGGCTGACCGCGCCGTGGCCAGCGCCGAACTGGCCGCCTCGGTCCCGACCAATCCGGTCGTGGTTCGCCGCGTCACGGCCATGCTGGGCAAGGCCGGGCTGATCGGCGCGCGGGCCGGCGCAAACGGCGGGGCCTGGCTGCTGAAGCCGGCCGATACGATCACGCTGGATGTCGTGCTGAAGGCCGTCAACGGCTGCGCCCACCTCGGCGTGGCCCCCAAGGGCGTCAAGGGCTGCCCGGTCGGCGAGAAGATCCCCGACGCGGTCCGCGCGGCCATCCACGCCGCCGACCGCGCCGCGCATGACCGCCTGGGCCAGATCACCGTCGCAGACCTGCTGCACGGCGCCCACGCGGCCGTCGAACCCTGCTGAGCCTATTCGGCTAAGGCCAGCCGGCTCTGCTGGCGGGCGTCGACCGCCGCCACGATCCAGATCGCAAAGCCGCCCAGCGCCAGGGCGACGCCGACCCAGCCGGTCGAGGCCCAGCCCCAGCCGGCCGCGATGGCCATGCCGCCCAGCCACGGGCCCAGCGCATTGGCGGTGTTGAAGGCCGAGTGGTTCAGCGCCGCCGCCAGGGTCTGGGCCTCGCCGGCCACGTCCATCAGCCGGGTCTGCAGCACCGCGCCCAGCCCGCCGCCGCAGCCGATCAGGAACACGACCGGCATCAGGGTCCAGAGGCTGTGAATGGCCAGCGGATAAAGTGCCAGGGCCGCGGCGCTCCACAGCAGGATGGCGCCGATGGCCGGCATCAGGGCGCGGTCGGCGGCCCAGGCGCACACCAGCGTGCCGACCGTCATCCCGGCCCCGAACACCATCAGCACCACCGGCAGGGCGGCGGGCGAGGCGTGGGTCACGGCCAGCATGGTGTCGGCCAGATAGGTGTAGACGCAGAACATGCCGCCAAAGCCGATGGCCCCGATCCCCAGGGTCAGCCACACGCGGCCACGCGCCAGGGCCGAGAGCTCGCGCAGCGGGCTGGCGTCGGCGTCGGCCGGCACGCGCGGAGCGTACAGCCAGACGCTGGCCGCCGTCAGGGCCGCCAGCACCGCCACGATCACGAAGCCCCAGCGCCAGCCGATCACCTGCCCGGCGACATTGGCCAGCGGCACGCCGACGATGGTCGCGACCGTCAGGCCGATCATCACCATGGCCACCGACTGGGCGCGCTTCTCCGGCGGCGAGACGCTGGCGGCGACCAGGGCTGCAACGCCGAAATAGGCCCCGTGCGGCAGGCCGCAGAGGAAGCGGAAGGCGATCATCCAGCCGAAGCTGGGGGCCAGGGCCGAGAGCAGGTGGCCTACGGCGAACATCGCCATCAGCGCCGTCAGGATCATCCGACGCGGCAGGCGCGCGGCCGCCACGGCGATGATCGGCGCTCCGACCACCACGCCCAAGGCGTAGGCGCTGATCGCATGACCGGCCGTCGGCGCGTCCACGCCCAGGTCCTTGGCGAAATAGGGCAGCAGGCTCATCGAGGCGAACTCGGTCGTGCCGATCGCAAAGCCGCCCAGAGCCAGGGCCGCCAGAACCAGGCCCGGATGGACCTTGGGGGTATCGGTAGTCATGTCGGCGCCTCACACACACGTGGCGCAACACGGGCGCGACGCCCTGTTGAGAGGCGCCCCGAGGTCATGCTGCTGGGCAGAAGTCCCTTGTAGATAAAGAAACGACAACGTTGTCGCAATCACGCCCCGAAAATTTCATCGTTCGCGGAATTGGCCTTCAGCGCCGCTGAAACCGCGCTTCAGAAAAATTGCACCCAATGTTGTTGCTGATGCTCTGGCGGCGGCGTTAGGCGGCATTACGTAATCGCTACCGTTTCAGTTTCGAAACGACCAAATTCGAGATCGAGGGATCACCCCATGACCACCGTCGCCATCGTCTATCATTCCGGTTACGGCCACACCGCCGTCCTCGCCGACAAGGTCGCCCAGGGCGTCCGCGACGCCGGCCAGACCCCCGTGCTGCTCAAGATCGAGAGCGCCGCCCAGGACTTCGCCCCGCTGATCGAGGAGGCCAGCAAGGCCGACGCGATCGTCTTCGGCGCCCCGACCTACATGGGCGACGTCTCGGGCGTGTTCAAAGTGTTCGCCGACGCCACCGCCGGCGTCTTCTTCACGGGCGCCTGGAAGGACAAGCTGGCCGCCGGCTTCACCAACTCGCACAGCTTCGCCGGCGACAAGGGCCACGCCCTGGAAAGCCTGACCATCCTGGCCGCTCAGCACGGCATGAACTGGATCAATCTGGGCCTGGCCCCGCCGAACGTCACCGCCGCCGAGCGTGGTCCCGACACGATCAACCGCGTGGGCTCGTTCATCGGCGTCGCCGCCCAGTCGGACAACGCCTCGACCGACATCACCCCGCCGGCCGGCGACCGCGAGACCGCCCGCCTGCTGGGCGAGCGCGTGGCCAAGGCCGCCGTCCGCTGGACCGCCGGCGCGCAAGGCTTGGACCTCGAACAGGCCGCTTAAACCGGCGTCATCCGTCGACCGCGGCGAACCCTCCCTCGCGCCGCGGTCCGGAAGGGGGCGCGACCCAGCCGTATCCGCGCCCCCTTCCGCCCTGGTCTTGAGGGTCGCTTGTACCGAAGCGCGGACCGTGCTGGTCTCCGGCGAAGTTTAGATTTGCCTGGAACACCCAAGACATGGCCCGCCGCCTCGCCCTGATCACCGGCGCCTCCGCCGGCATCGGGGCCGCTTCCGCCCGCATCTACGCCAGCCACGGTTATGACGTGGCCCTGACCGCGCGCCGGGCCGATCGCCTGGAGGGCCTGGCCGCCGAGATCAAGCTGCGGTCCGGCGTCGAGGCCTACGCCATCCCCGCCGACCTGGCCGAACCGACCGGCGTCGACAGCGTCCTGGCCGCCGTCGCCGAGCAGGGCCGCGTCGTCGACGCCCTGGTCAGCAACGCCGGCTACGGCCTGCCGGGGACCTATGACGCCACGACCTGGGCCGACCAGGCCAAGTTCGTGCAGCTGATGCTGACCAGCGTCTGCGAGATGACCCACAAGGTCCTGCCGGGCATGGTCGAGCGCAAGTTCGGCCGCATCGTCAACGTCGCTTCGCTGGCGGGCCTGGTCCCCGGCGCGGCCGGCCACACCCTCTATGCGGCGACCAAGGGCTTCCTGGTGAAGTTCTCCCAGAGCTTACACCTGGAAAACCTCCAGACCGGCGTCCACGTCAGCGCCCTGTGCCCGGGCTTCACCTATTCGGAGTTCCACGACGTCAACGGCACCCGCGCCCAGGTCAGCCAGGGCGTGCCCGAATGGATGTGGCTGGGCGCCGACGAGGTCGCCGCCGCGGGCTACGAGGCCGCCGAGGCCAACCGCTCGATCTGCGTCCCCGGCGCCCCGAACAAGGCCATCGCCGCCATCGCCAAGATCGTCCCCGACGACTGGGCTCTGGCCCTGATGGCCAGCCAGGGAAGCCGCTTCCGGAAGGTGTGACAACGCGCCAGCCGGGGCGTTTTTGGAAAACCGATCCGGACCTGCTATATGTCCGCCTCGACCCCCGAGCATCCGGACACCCCCTTGAGCGTCACCCTCGACCTGTCGCGCGTCTCCACTGACGCCGCGCCCGCCCTTCCCGTCGCAAAACCCCTGGTCAACCTCTCGGGCCTTACGCGCCCGCAGTTGGTCGCAGCCCTGGTCGAGAGCGGCGTGGTCGAGCACGGCAAGGCCAAGATGCGCGCCACCCAGATCTTCCGCTGGATGCACCATCGCGGCGTCACCGACTTCGCCAATATGAGCGACGTCGCCAAGGAGACCCGCGCGCGTCTCGCCGAGACCTTCACCATCGCCCGCCCCGAGATCGTCGAGCGCCAGGTGTCCAAGGACGGCACCCGCAAGTGGCTGATCCGCATGGCCCCGGGCATCGAGGTCGAGAGCGTCTATATCCCCGGCGTCGGCCGCGCCGGCGCCCTGTGCGTGTCCAGCCAGGTCGGCTGCACGCTGAACTGCAGCTTCTGCCACACCGGCACCCAGCCGCTGGTCCGCAACCTGACCGCCGCCGAGATCGTCGCCCAGGTGCAGGTGGCCAAGGACGACTTGGCCGAATGGCCGTCGGACAAGGAAGACCGCGTCCTCTCGAACATCGTGTTCATGGGCATGGGCGAGCCGCTCTACAATCTGGGCCAGGTGGCCGACGCCATCGAGATCATCAGCGACAACGAGGGCATCGGCATCTCGCGTCGCCGGATCACGGTCTCGACCTCGGGCGTCGTGCCGATGCTGGAGAAGCTGGGCAATACGACCCAGGCCATGCTGGCGATCAGCCTGCACGCCACCAACGACGCCTTGCGCGACGTGCTGGTGCCGCTGAACAAGAAATACCCGATCGCCGAGCTGATGGCCGGCATCCGCGCCTATCCGGGCCTGTCCAACGCCCGCCGCGTGACCTTTGAGTACGTGATGCTGAAGGGCGTCAACGACAGCCCCGACGAGGCCCGCGCCCTGGTCAAGCTGATCAAGGGCATCCCGGCCAAGATCAACCTGATCCCGTTCAATCCCTGGCCGGGCAGCGACTACCTGTGCTCGGACTGGTCGACGATCGAGGCCTTTGCCGCGATCCTCAACAAGGCCGGCTACTCCTCGCCGATCCGCACCCCGCGTGGGCGCGACATCCTGGCGGCGTGCGGCCAGCTGAAGAGCGAGAGCGAGAAGGTGCGTGCGTCGGCGCTGCGGAAGCTGTCGCTGGCGGCGATGGCGGGCGTGCTGTCGGACGATGATGAGGACGAGGCGGCGTAAGGTCAGCCTCCTCCAAGCTCACCCCACAACCGCTCATCCCCGCGAAAGCGGGGACCCAAGCGGACTTTCAGGATG
>JAEXJH010000130.1 GCA_023445955.1 Pseudomonadota bacterium | reverse complement strand
CCGCCGAAGCGGACCTTCTGGACCCCAGCGGGCGCGGCGGGGCCTTGAGCCGTGGCCACGGCGACGCCGGCGACGGTAAGACCGCCGACGATCAGGGCCGCCCTGACCCAGCCCATGCGGGCCAAATTGATAAGAAGCTTACGCATCCCCGCCCGCGTAGTCCGAAACTGGTGAACCGAACGTCAATATCGCCCCGGGGCGGTAGCCAAAGGGTTAAGTCCAGATCGTCCGTCGAAAGCTTTTCTTTTGTGCGTCGATGTGGCTACAGTCCCGCCGCGCGCGAAAATCGTGATCGTCACGACTCCGCGCGAGCCGTCCCGGCGTCGAAAGTGGTCCTGAACCTCTTCCGATGCGGAGGCGGCAGATTAGATAGTGTTCGAGACGCGGCCGATCTGGCGGGCAAGACGCCTACCGAAAGGCTGTTTCGAGGGGCTTGCGTCGGGCTCAAACGCCCTTCTGGCGACGACGCGCCATCCGATCCGCGCCATCTGGCGCGACAACTGACACCTCCTCGCACCATCAAATGGCGCGATAGGCAAAACCATCCAGTCCGCGCTTCGCGCGCGGTGAGGACAACGAAACCCCCAATGGGCTGCGCCGCACCCGACCGCCTTTGGCACCTGACCCTTCGCAACCGCAGTGACGGTGCGACGGTCGGCGACGCGCGCGCCCTTCATTCAGAACGGCGACCGGGCCTTGCGCCCGCCGCGCGCCGTGGAGACTCCCTTAATGTCGAAGAAGATGCTGATCGACGCAGCACACGCCGAAGAGACGCGTGTGGTCGTCGTGGACGGAACCCGGGTTGAAGAGTTCGATTTCGAAAGCCAGACCCGCAAACAGCTCCGCGGTAACATCTATCTCGCCAAGGTAACCCGGGTCGAACCCAGCCTGCAGGCGGCGTTTATCGAGTACGGCGGTAACCGTCACGGTTTCCTGGCGTTCAACGAAATCCACCCGGACTACTACCAGATCCCGGTCGCCGACCGCGAAGCGCTCATGCGCGACGACTCCGGCGATGACGAGGACGACACCCCGGTGTCGCGTCGCGCCTCGGGCGGCGACGACGAGGACGACGTCAACGGCGGCGACCGTGCGGTCGACGATGACGATGACGACGTCGAAGAAGAGCTGGCGCGCCGCAAGCGCCGCCTCATGCGCAAGTACAAGATCCAGGAAGTGATCCGCCGCCGGCAGATCATGCTGGTCCAGGTCGTCAAGGAAGAGCGTGGCAACAAGGGCGCGGCCCTGACCACCTACCTGTCGCTGGCCGGCCGCTACGGCGTCCTGATGCCCAACACCGCCCGCGGCGGCGGCATCAGCCGCAAGATCACGGCCGTCACCGACCGCAAGCGCCTGAAGAGCGTCGTCCAGAGCCTGGACGTGCCGCAGGGCATGGGCCTGATCGTCCGCACGGCCGGCGCCAAGCGCACCAAGGCCGAGGTCAAGCGCGACTACGAATATCTGCTGCGTCTGTGGGAGAACATCCGCGACAACACGCTGCACTCGGTCGCCCCGGCGCTGATCTACGAGGAAGAAGACCTCGTCAAACGCGCCATCCGCGACATGTACGACAAGGACCTGGACGGCATCTGGGTCGAGGGCGACGCCGGCTACAAGGAAGCGCGCGACTTCATGCGCATGCTGATGCCGAGCCAGTCCAAGAAGGTCTTCAACTACCGCGACCCGACCCCGCTGTTCGTCAAGAACAAGATCGAGGACCACCTGGCCCAGATCTATTCGCCGGTCGTGCCGCTGCGTTCGGGCGGCTATCTGGTGATCAACCAGACCGAAGCCCTGGTCGCCATCGACGTCAACTCGGGCAAGGCCACGCGCGAGCGCAACATCGAGGCCACGGCCCTCAAGACCAATGTCGAGGCCGCCGAGGAAGCCGCTCGCCAGCTGCGCCTGCGCGACCTAGCCGGCCTGATCGTCATCGACTTCATCGACATGGATGAAGGCAAAAACAACCGCACGGTCGAGAAGGTCCTGAAGGACGCGCTCAAGGACGACCGCGCCCGCATCCAGATGGGCAAGATCTCGGGCTTTGGCCTGATGGAGATCAGCCGCCAGCGTCGCCGCACCGGCGTCCTGGAAGGCACGACCCACGTCTGCGAACACTGCGAAGGCACCGGCCGCGTCCGCTCGGTCGAGTCCAGCGCCCTGGCCGCCCTGCGCGCGGTCGAGGTCGAGGCCCTGAAGGGCTCGGGCGCCGTGATCCTGAAGGTCGCCCGCTCAGTCGGCCTCTACATCCTCAACGAAAAGCGCGCCTATCTGCAGCGCCTGCAGCAGACGCATGGCCTGCACGTCACCGTCATGGTCGACGACAGCCTGCACGCCGGCGACCAGGAGATCGAGCGCACCGAACTGGGTGACCGCATCGCCGTCGCCCCGGCCCCGTATGTCGAGGAAGACGACGACTTCGATCCGTCGGCCTTCGAGGACGAGGAAGACGACGAAGAGATCGTCGACGACGAGGACGAGGACGGTCTCGAGCGCGAAGACACCGACGACGACAACGCCTCGGCCCGCAAGCAGGCCCGCGACGATGATCGTGGCGACCGCAAGGGCCGTCGCGGCCGTCGTGATCGCGGCCGTGGCCGGGGTCGCCGTGACGAGCGCGAAACCGAAGGCGAGGCTCCGGCCGAAGCCGAAGGCGATGAAGACGAGCTGGAAGGCGACGCCGACGAGCGCGCCGAATTTGGCGATGACGATGACGGCGCCCGCCGCCGTCGCCGCCGCGGCCGTCGTGGCGGTCGTCGTGGCGGTCGCGAGGACGGCGATCGTCCGACCGACGCCTTCGTCTGGATCCGTCCGCGCGTCCCGTTCGGCGAAAACGTCTTCACCTGGCACGACCCGGCCGCCCTGGTCGGCGGCAATAGCGAACCGCGCCGCCCGGCCCCGGAACCGCGCGCCGAGCGCGTGGACGGCGAACGTCCGGAACGCGCCGAACGCCCCGAGCGCGAAGAGCGTCCGGGCCGCGAGCGTGGCCGTCGCGGCCGTGACCGTGGTCGCCGCAACCGCGACGAGGCCATCCAGGCTGAAGCCGTGGCGCCCGTCGAGACCCTGACCGCCGTCGAACCGGCCGAGCCGTACGAAGCTCCGGTCCTGGCGCCGCCGGTGATCGCCGGTCCGCCGGCCGATGTCTGGGTCGAACTGCCCGAGGCCGAGGAAGCGCCGAAGAAGCCCAAGCGCACCCGCTCGCGCGGCAAGAAGGCCGTGGCCGAAGAAGCCGTGGAAGCGGCTCCCGAAGCCGAGGCCGTCGCCGAAGCCGTGACCGAGAGCGTCGCCGTGGTTCCGCCGGAGCCGGTGGTCGAAGCGCCCCCCGAGCCGGTCGCCCCCGCCACGCCAGAACCCGCGCCGGCGCCCGAGCCCGTCGTCGAAGCCGCCCCGGCTGCTCCGACCGAGCCGGACCCGAACGAAATCACCACCCCGCCTGAAAAGCCCCGCAAAGGCTGGTGGCGCCGGTAGGCTGACCTGATGACGGCCCGCGCGTCGAAAGATGCGCGGGCCGAACGTCTTTGCGCCTGAAACCTTCGCCAAGAAATCGTCATTCGGCGGGACGGAAACCCTTGTTCCCTCCCGTTCGACTTCCAAGTTACACTGGTCGTGGTTCGCGGGGGCGCGATCTGGAGATCAACCGATGACCTCGCGTAGCGGGCATGCTGCAAGGCGGTTGGGCGTGGCTCTGTCCGCCCTGGCCGTGCTTGCGTCCAGCGTCCCCCAGGTCGCACTGGCCCAGGACAGCGGTCCGTCGCTGATCCGCGATACCGAGATCGAGGAAATCCTCCACCACGACGCCGATCCGATCTTCACGGCGGCCGGCCTTGACGCCAAGAACGTCCGCATCCTGATCGTCGGCGACAAGTCCCTGAACGCGTTTGCGACCCAGGGCCTGCAGATGGGCCTCAACACCGGCCTGATCCTGCAGACCGAAAACCCCAACCAGCTGCGCGGCGTCATCGCCCACGAAACCGGACACTTGGCCGGCGGCCACCCGATCCGCTCGGACGAGATGATGCGCGCGGGCCTCAAGCCGATGATCCTGACCATGGGCCTGGGGGTCCTGGCCGCCCTGGCCGGCTCGGTCGACGGGGCCGCGGTCCTGCTGGGCAATGCGCAATACGCCGGCGCGCTGGGCGCGCTGGGCTACAGCCGCGAGCAGGAATCTCGCGCCGACCAGGCCGGCGCCGGCTTCCTTGAGGCCACCGGCCAGTCTGGCCGCGGGCTGGTCGAGTTCTTCGACAACTTCCGCTACCAGGAAGTCTTCGATCAGGCTCGCCGCTACGAATATTTCCGCAGCCACCCCCTGTCGTCCGAACGGATCGAGGTGCTGCGCAGCCGCGTCGAGCGCCAGCCGCACTTCAGCGCCGTCGACACGCCGGAAGACCTGGCCCAGCACGAAATCATGAAGGCCAAGCTGGAAGGGTTCCTGAACCCGCAGGTCGCCTTGATGAAGTACAAGGAAACCGACACCGGCTTCCCCGCGCGCTACGCCAGGGCCATCGCCTACTACCAGATGAAGGATCCCGATCGAGCGCTGGGCCTACTGGAGCCCCTGATCGCCGACCACCCCGACAATCCCTATCTCTGGGAGCTGAAGGGCCAGATCCTGTTCGAATTCAACCGCGTCGCCCTGGCCGAGGCCCCGCAGCGCAAGTCGGTCGAGCTAAAGCCCAACGCCGCGCTCTTGCGCATCAATCTGGGCCAGACCCTGATCAGCCTGAACGATCCCAAGAAGATCGAAGAAGGCGTCCAGGAACTGAAGCGCAGCCTGCTGAACGATCCGGACAACGCCGTCACCTGGCGCCTGCTGGCCCAGGCCTACGACACCCAGAAGAAGGACGGCGAGGCGCGTTTGGCCACGGCCGAGCAGTACTATTCGCTGGGCGCCGTGCGCGAGGCCCGGGTCTTCGCCATGCGGGCCCGTGAGCTTCTGGCCAAGAACACCCCCGACTGGCGCCGCGCCACCGACATCGTCCTGGCCTCGCGCCCGTCCAACCAGGACCTGAAGGACCTGGCCAAGGACAGCGTCGTCCAGAACTAGCCCCTACCCCACGTTCGAGATCTTCATGACCCTGTTTCGTCGCGCCGCGACCCTCGCCCTTCCTCTGGCCGTCACCGGCATGGTTCTCGCCGGCTGCGGCCCCGCCAAGCCCGACAAGGCCTTCGGTGAGAAGGTCCGCGCCTATCTGCTGGAGCACCCCGAGGTGCTGATGGAGGCCAGCCAGAAGCTGCAGGAAAAGCAGGCCGCTCAGCAGAACGCCTCGGCCCAGAAGGCCATCGGCCAGTACCGCCAGGCCATCGAGCGCGACCCGCGCGACATCGTCATCAACCCGGCCGGCTCGATCACCGTCACCGAGTTCTTCGACTATCGCTGCGGCTATTGCCGTCACGCCGCGCCCGAGATCGTCGACCTGGTGCAGAAGAACCCCGACATCCGCCTGGTGCTGAAGGATTTCGTGATCTTCGGCCATGACAGCGAAGCCGCCGCTCGCTTGGCCTTGGGCGCCAAGGACCAGGGCAAGAGCCTGGAACTCTACAAGGCGATGATGGCCGAGAACGCCCTCGACGCCGCTGGCGCGCTGCGCATCGCTCAGGGCTTGGGCATCGACATGGCCAAGGCCAAGGCCGCCGGCGAAAGCGAAGCCGTCACCCAGCACCTGGCCGACACCGACACCCTGGCCAAGACCCTGGCCCTTTCGGGCACCCCGGCCTTCATCGTCGGAGACACCCTGGTCCCGGGCGCGGACATCAACGCGCTGAAGCTGGCGATCGACCAGACGCGGGCGAGCAAGGCCAAGGCGGGCTGAGGAGCCGCCCTCGTCCTTCGACAGGCTCAGGATGAGGGCT
>JAEXJH010000129.1 GCA_023445955.1 Pseudomonadota bacterium | reverse complement strand
GGCCAGACCCGCGTCGTCGAGGCCGCCGGCCAGGGCGACCGTGGCGATGGCGGGGACGGCGTGGGTCTCGGCGGCGACAGCGACCGGGACGGTCTGGCGCGCGCGTTCGCCGCCATAGCGCGCCGTGGCGATCGGCGCGTCGGGATCGTCCGCTGGGCCGCCGGCCAGGGTCAGGGTCTGGTTGAATTCTTCAGGGGCGCGCGTGGACAGGGCCGTCGCGGCGCTGACTACCGCGAGGCCGGCCGTCGCCAGCAGACATCCGAGCGCGACACGTCGCATGCTCGTGGTGCTCCCCATTCCCCTGGCGTCATTCGTTAATGACACCATGGATGTCTGTATAGGCGCCTCGCGTGACAGGGGTGTTCAAAAGCCCCGCCTGCCACGCTTTTTTACAATTTCAGTGGCCCGGTTTGGGTTCGAAGGTCCGCTTTTCCTTAACGTTCAAGCAGGCCGCGTCGGGCTTGCGCCCATGCTGGGGCTTGGGCTCGGACTTGGGAAAGCTGACGCTCCGCATCGGGTCCTGGTTCTGGAAGCCGCTGGTCATAACTCTTCCTCCCGTACGCATACTGATCTTATCACGCTGCCTGGTTGATGGGGTCGAGAAGCTGCACATCCACGGAGACGTGAAGGCGCGCGGTCCCGGGATCGCCGATGATCGCGCCCGACACGGGTAACGCCTGAGCCGGCGTTCGGGTGGCGGCGACGCGGATCAGGTCCGGCGACTCGGCCAGGCCGTTGGTCGGGTCGAACTCCAGCCAGCCCAGGTCGGGCAGGAATACCTCGCACCAGGCGTGGGTGGCGCCGGCGCCGCGGATCTGGGTTCCGGGAGAGTGGATGTAGCCGGTGGCGAACAGGGCCGCGTAGCCCAGGCGGCGAAGGCCCTCGACCATCAGCCAGGCCAGGTCGCGGCAGGCGCCGCTGCGCTTCTGCAAGGTCTCGACCGGCGTCTGGACGCCTTCTTCGTAGCGGTTGCAGTATTCGAACTGGCTGTGGATCAGCTCGTTGATCCGCAACAGGAAGGCCAGGGCAGGTTCGTCGCGATGGGCCTGTACGCCGCGCAGCCAGCGCAGCAGGACCGCGTCCGGGTCGTCGGTGACCGGGGCGATGAACGGCTCCAGCGTCGTCCGATCCTCGCGGGAATAGACGATCGGCGTCAGGGTGTCGGGGTTCTCGATCCGCTGCGGGACCAGAGGGGCCGGGTAGCGGTCGATGATCAGCTCGCTGGCCACCCGCATGGCGTCGGCCTTGCCGGTCGGCTCGAAGATGCAGACGCAGTTGCCGCCGGCGTCATAGCTCCAGCGCGTCGCGCCGGGCGGAAACAGGCGCAATGAGGCCTCGACGATCCGCAGCGCGTGACTGTCGCGCGGACGGATCATCAGCCGCTGCGGTCCGAACCGCACTGGCCGTTCATAATAATACCGGGTCTCGTGGAGAATTCGCAGCCGTCCCATGCCGGAGCGACAACGCCCCGGCTGAGAGGTGGTTCCGTCTACCCGTTAAGCGAGAAAGCCCGCCTCGGCGAAGGCCAGCATGCGGTTCAGCAGCGCCACGACGTCGGACTCGCTGGTCTGGCCTTCCGACAGCACGTTCAGGCGGTCGAACTCGGCGAAGCGGTTGTTGTGCAGCATGCCCAGCGTGAAGTGCAGGCGCCAGTAGACCTCTTCCGGCGACAGGTCCGGGCGGGCGCGCAGCAGGGCGTCGGAGAAGCGGCGCAGGTGCGAGACATCGGTCTTCAGCACGGTGCGGATCTCGTCGGTGCCTTCGCTGCGAGCGCGGATCAGGAACTGCAGCGAGATGCGGCGCTCGTGGTCGGGCGCCAGCCAGCGCAGGGGCGGGGTCAGCAGGGCGGCCAGGATCTCGCGCAGCGGCGGGGCGCCGCCGTTGCGGTCGTTGGCCTCGTGCAGCATCTTGGCGCGCTCGCGATTGAGCTCGGCCGTGCGCCGCTTGAAGATTTCGTACAGCAGGGCGTCCTTGGACCCGAAGTGATAGTTCACCGAGGCCAGGTTCACGCCGGCGGCGGCGGTGATGTCGCGCACCGAGACATTCTGGAAACCGTGCAGCGCGAACAGGCGCTCGGCGGCGACGAAGACCAGGTTCTTGGTGGCGGCTTCGGTCTCGGCGGCCTCGACCTCGGTTGAGGCGGCGGCGTCGGTGGTCGGACTCACTACATATTCCCCTTTACCCGTGGGGAAGTCTTACGGGCGTTCGAATTTGGCGCAAGCGTCAAGATCACTGTCCGAACGCGGATAGAGGGCGTTCGTCGCATTTTCCATCGAACGGTACGGCTCAGGCGGCGGTAATGAGGCGTTCGGCCGGACGGCCCATGCGGCCGCGGCGCAGCTGGCGCAGCAGGGGACGGCCCACGGCCACGCCCAGGATCAGCGGCGCGAGCAGCACGGCCAGGACCTTGCGCGGCAGGCTGTCGGCGCGCTTGAGGAAGTAGCGGACCAGGCCGCGACCCTTGTGCCACTCGACGACCAGCGGGTTTTCCTTGCTGGTCGAGCCGACGTGAATGATGCGGGCGTTGGGCTGGAACAGCACGCTGCCGCCCCGCTTGCGGGCGCGCCAGCACAGGTCGACATCCTCGACATGCAGGAAGAAGCCCTCGTCGAAGCCGCCGAGGACGTGGAAGTCGGTGGCCCGCATATAGAAGCAGGCGCCCGAGATCGTAGGGGTATCCACCGGGTGCGAGGGGGGGGCTTCGCTTTCCCGGTGGATCTCGAAGCGGCGCAGCGGGGGCAGAAGGGCGCTAAGCTTCGAGAGGGTGAGCAGGGTCGTGACGGGCGTGATCTCGCCACGTCGCGCGCCCCGCTGTTCGGTTCCGTCGGTATTGAACACCCGGGCCCCGATCACGCAGGGCGAGGGGCGGTCGCGGGCGGCGTCTTGCAGGGCCGTGATCGCGCCGGGGGTCAGGAAGGCGTCGGGATTGAGGAAGACGAGCTCGTCTCCCTTGGCCGTGGCCGCGCCCAGATTGGCGGCGCGGGCGAAGCCGATATTGCCCAGGCCCTGCAGCAGGCGCACGCGCGGTTCGCGGCGGGCCAGGTCGCGCAGCCAGGCCGCGTCGGGCAGGGACGAGCCGTTGTCGACGATGATGAACTCCTCGACCCGGTGCTCGGCCAGGGCGTGACGCACGCTCTCCATCAGCGCCGGGCCGGTCATGTAGACGACCATGATCAGCGACAGGCGCGGCCGGACCGCCGAGACGGCGGCGGCGCGGGAGTGGGCGGGATTGATCGAGACGTACATGCGTTCGGTTCGTTCAAAATAGTTGCATAAAAACTGTATGTGGGTCGAAGATGATCCGCAAGGCCTCTTGGCGAGACTGACGATCGATTGTTGCGTTTTTACGCATTGTGTAACAACTAGGGGAACGCCCGCGTATGGGGCGAGGAAGCGGCTTACCGATGTCCAGAACGGCGATGAACCCCGCCAAGGCGGCTCTCACCAAGACCTTGCGACGTGAAGCAGGGCGTTGGTTGAAGTCCGCGCGCGAGGCTGCAGGCCTCACACAGGCCGAACTGGCCGAGAAGACCGGGCTGCGCTATTACACCTTCGTGTCCCAGGTGGAGAACGGTCTCGGTCGCGTGCCGATCGAGGCCCAAGCCGTCTGGGCCGAGAGCCTGGGTCTTGATCCGGGCCAGTTCGCCCGCACCTTGCTGCGATACTACGAACCTGAGCTGCACCGGCTGCTGTTCGACGGCGCCGCCGACGAGGCGGAGCCGGTCGTAACCGAGCGAGCGGCTCAGGCCTGACGAGCACGACGACGACATGGGTCAGATCCTAGCTTTCAGCCCGCGGCCTCCCGCCAGCGACTGGTCCGCCAACGAGCGGGGCCTGCTGATGCTGCTTACCCAGCAGCTGGAGACGGCCTATGGCGAGATCGACGCGATCTTCGGCCAGACCGACTCGGGCGACCCCTGGTACGTCGTCACCGACGCCAACCAGGACGTGCTGGTCCACATCGCCCGCATCGACGGCCAGTTCGTGGTGCACGACGCGGCGGTCGACATGTTCCACCAGGTGGGCAGCCTGTGGGGCGCGCTGCGCCAGGTGATGTCCTCGGGCGTTCCCGAGCAGAACGGCGTGGTGGTGGCCTTCAATCCCGCCAGCCGCGAGGCGCAATCCTTCCTGTCGCTGGTCATTGCTGTCGGCCTGTATCTCGAGCTGCACGGCGCCGACCTGGGCGAGGCGGGCCGCCTGAACTTCGAAAACCTGCCGCGCGCCGACGATCCGGCCCTGGAGGCGATGGCGTCCAGGCTGATCGCCGCCCTGAACCTCGAGGCCGACCGCGCTCAGGCGCACACGCAAGCCGCCGCCGCGGCGGGCGAGGCCGCGCCGCAAGCGACGATCAAGGCGGAAGGCTCCGCGCCGATCGTGGTCCAGGCCCCGGGCGAGGCCCAGCCTGGCCTGTCGGTGTTCAAGATCGCGCACCTGGCCGCGGCGCAGGCTCCGGCCCCGACCTCGAGCCATGCGCCGGCCCCGTCGGACGACAAGCCGGCCGTCGAGGAGCTGGGCGGCCAGGGCTTTGCCGCCGCCAAGACGGTGATGGTGGGCACGGCCGGCAACGACGTCATGTACGGCACGACCGGCGGCGACACGATCCGCGGCGCGGCCGGCGACGACTATATCGACGGCAAGGGCGCCCCGAAGGGCGAGCTGGATCACCTGGACGGCGGCGAGGGCAACGACCGCATCGTCATGAACGCCCGCGCGGTGGTCACCGGCGGCCCGGGCGCCGACACCTTCCTGATCTCGGCCGAACGTCCGGCCGACAAGACCGCCGCCCTGCTGGGCGTGGTGCTGGACTACTCGGCCGCCAAGGGCGACCACCTGGCCGTGATGGGCGAGGGCCACATGATGGTCGTCAGCGCCGCCACGGTCGCCAACGTGCTGACCGCCCAGATCCAGGCGCTGGACGACGCCGTCCTGGCTCAGGCTCAGGCCACGGACGCCAGCCCGTCCGTGTCGGGCACGCGCGTCGGCTTCGACATCGACGGCGACGGCAAGGAAGACGTCTTCATCCTGCTGGGCGGAGCGACGAGCGCGAACTTCAAGGTCGGGACCCTGATCGCCAACGATCACACGCGGGTGCCGCTGGTCGGCCAGCCCGCGGCTGACCCCGGCCACTACGGCGATACGGCGCCGACCCGCTAACCGCGGACCAGCTCGCGCATGGCCTTGTCCAGGCCGTCGATGGTCAGCGGGAACATGCGGTCGGAGACGATCTGCTTCATCACGCCGATCGACTGGGTGTAGTCCCAGTGCCGCTCGGGCGTGGGGTTCAGCCAGATGCAGCTCTGGTAGATGTCGACGACCCGCTGCATCCAGATCGCGCCGGGCTCCTCGTTCCAGTGCTCGACGCTGCCGCCCGGATAGGTGATCTCGTACGGGCTCATGGTCGCGTCGCCGACGAAGATCACCTTGTAGTCGGCGGGGAACTTGTGGAGCACGTCGAAAGTCGGGATCTTCTCGGTGTGCCGGCGCTTGTTGTCCTTCCAGACCGTCTCGTACAGGCAGTTGTGGAAGTAGTAGAATTCCAGGTGCTTGAACTCGGTCTTGGCGGCGGAGAACAGCTCCTCGCAGAGCTTGATGTGGCCGTCCATCGAGCCGCCGATGTCGAAGAAGATCAACACCTTGATGGCGTTGCGGCGCTCGGGGCGCAGCTGGATGTCCAGATAGCCCTTCTCGGCCGTGCCCTTGATGGTGCCGTTCAGGTCCAGCTCGTCGGCCGCGCCGGTGCGGGCGAACTTGCGCAGGCGCCGTAGGGCGACCTTGATGTTGCGGGTGCCCAGCTCGACCGAGTCGTCGAGGTTCTTGTACTCGCGCTTGTCCCAGACCTTCAACGCCCGGCCGTGGCGGCTCTTGTCCTGGCCGATGCGCACGCCTTCGGGGTTGTAGCCGTTATTGCCGAACGGGCTGGTGCCGCCCGAGCCGATCATCTTGTTGCCGCCCTCGTGGCGCTTCTTCTGCTCGCGCAGGCGCTCCTGCAGGGTCTCCATCAGCTTCTCGAAACCGCCCAGGGCCTCGATCTGCGCCTTTTCCTCGTCGGTCAGGAACCGCTCGGTCAGGGCCTTCAGCCACTCTTCGGGGATGTCGGCCGCCAGGCCGTCATTGACCGTCTCCAGGCCCTTGAAGACGTGGCTGAACACGCGGTCGAACTTGTCGAGGTTCTTTTCGTCCTTCACCAGGCTGGCGCGCGACAGGAAGTAGAAGTCCTCGACCGAGCGGTCGATGACGTCCTTGTCCAGGGCCTCCATCAGCAGGAGGTACTCGCGCAGGCTCACCGGCACCTTGGCCTGGCGGAGCTCGGAGAAGAAGCGAAGGAACATCAGCGCGGCTTTCGAACAGATGTTCGGGAGAATGGAGGGTTCTCAAACGGGACGCAACCGCCTGGCTCAGCACAGGCCCCCACCTGACCTGCTGACGCAGGTCTGTCCGCCCCCAAACGGGGCGGAGATCTCCTCCCCCTCTAGGGGGAGAGGACCGCCGAACGGCGGTGGAGGGGGCCAGCGCCCGTCACCCCCGCCGCAAAATGAACTCCAGGTCGTTGGTCTCGCCGACCTTGAAGAAGTACTCCCCGACCTTCTCGAACCCCATGCGGCCATAAAGCTTCTGGGCCCCGAAATTCTCCGACCACACCCCGATCCACAGTCGGCGCGGACCCAGCCAGTCCAGCGCGGTGTTCAGCAGGGCCGAGCCCCGGCCGCCGCCCTGGTGGCTCTTGAGCACATAGATCCGCATCAGCTCACCATCCTGCGGCGATACTTCGTCAAGCGGCAGGTCGCAGGGGCCG
>JAEXJH010000128.1 GCA_023445955.1 Pseudomonadota bacterium | reverse complement strand
GTCCAGCGGCCACGCGGGGCCGAGCGCGGCAGGGCGATGTCGGTCAGCACGGCGCCGGCGTTGGCCTGGCCGAACGCATAGCGCTTGAACTCGACGCCCGAGGGCCGCTTGACGATGACCTCGCCCTTGCGGTCGGCGACGGCCTTGGCCATCCGGTCGCGGACCATCGAGGTCAGGTGGACGGTCTCGCCCGGACGATAGATGCCGCGGTCGGCATAGAGGTAGCCGTCGATATCGGCTGCCACGCTGCGTCCGTCGACGCCGCCTTCGGTGCGGCCGCCCACGCCTTGCTTGGACAGGTCGACCGGCGAGCGGTCCAGGTCCAGCACGGCCAGATCGCCTTGCGGCCCATAGGCCATGACCATCTTGGCGCGCTCGGCGCCCTGGCCCTTCAGCAGCGGACGCAGGAAGCGCACGCGGCCATCGGCGTCGCTCTTGGCCTCGGCCAGCGGCTCGCCGTCGGCGGCGACCAGGTTGACGTTGACGCCCGACAGGGTCTTGGCGCTCTTCAGCGAGCGGACCACGACGTCCAGGCTTTCCGAGCCGTCATAGGCCAGCATGGCCATGTCGGTGAACACGATCCAGCGGCGGGCCTGGGCCGGGTTGTTGTCGCTGTCCTCCGGATCGCGACCGCCCGAGGCGTCGCGCGCCTTGATGACGAAAGCGCCGGCCTTCATGTCCTTCAGCACCGCGCCCAGCGGGAACACGGTGGTGGCCTTCTGGCCGGTCGCGCCGCCGGTGACCTGCACCGTGCCCTTCCAGACCTGGCGGCCGTCTTCGCCGACGGAATCCTCGCCATAGTCGCCGGCCCAGTCGCCTTCGCCGGTCGGATCGGGCGCGGAGATCGACTTGCGGACCAGATTGCGGTCAGGCACGCGCCAGACCTCGATGGCCAGGGTCTGGACGTTGATCGTCTCGATGCCGACGCCGTCCGACTCCTCGCGCGGCAGGATCACGCCGTCGCCGGCGAAGCCCACGTACGGGGGCTTTTCACCAAACGTGAAATCGACATCGGCATTGGAGCCGAGCGTGTCGCCGCCCTTGGCGGGCAGGCCCTTGAGCAGGGTGATCCGGTGATCGGTGAAGCCGACGCCGCCCAGGCACAGCTCGTCGCCCTTCACCCGCACCGAGGGTTGGCGGCCAAGATCGGGCGAGACCAGCACGAAGTCGGCATAGGACTTGGACGGGTCCAGGTCCTTGCTCATGCGGATGCAGGCCAGCGGATCGGGGCCGGAACTGTCGACGCGGGTCTGCCAGACCGCGAAGCCTTCGGGCTTGGGGATGCCGCGACGGGGGGCGTTGGCGCCGCGCGGCTTGCCAAACAGGCTCCAGGCCTCGCCCTTGACCGACTGCGCGCCGGCCGGCTTGCCGCCGCCTAAGAACAGGCCGGCCTTGCCGACCGCTAAACCGCCGCCGAAGCCGACGATCAGCGACGCCGCCACGGCGATGGCCACCGGGCCTTTCAGCGCGGCGGGCCAGCGTTCGGAGACCTGGGCCCGCAGGCCGTTCCAGCGATCACGCCAGGAGGATTGGGTGTCGGGAGCGCCTTCCGGCGGCGTCTCGTCCGTCGACATCCGTGTCTTCCCCTGATTTGTGCTGGTTCAAGCGAATTGAACCTAAGCGCGACCAGGGGTCAACGGCATTGAAATGACAGCGTTACGCGTCGAAGCCCACGACACCGGTGGCCAGGTCGTAGCAGGCCGAAACCACCTTCAATCGGCCCTGCCCGATCCGCTCGGACAGCACCTCGTCGGCGACCTTGAGGCGGCCGGCGATATCGCGGACGTTGCGGCGGATGGCGGCGTCCTGCAGATCGGCCGGGTGGGTCTCGTCGGCCTCCAGCACGGCCGGGATGATCGGCAGCACCATCTCGTGCAGCGCCCCGTGGAGGTCGGCATGCTTCTTGGCGACGTCGACGGCCGCGCCGACCGCGCCGCACTTGGTGTGGCCCAGCACGACGATCAGCGGCGCGCCCAGGTGCTCGACGGCGTAGACGATCGAGCCCAGGCCCTCGCGGCTGACGGTCGAGCCGGCCACGCGGATCACGAACAACTCACCCAGATTGCAGTCGAAGATCAGCTCCGGCGCCGTGCGGCTGTCGGCGCAGCCGATCACCACCGCGAACGGCTTCTGGCCCTTGGACAGCTCGCTGACCCGCGCCAGGGTCGGCAGCATCAGGTTGGCGCCGCCGCGGGCGAAGATGGCGTTGCCGTGCTTCAGGCGACCCAGGGCTTCTTCGGGCGAGACCTCCTGCGCGGGAGCCGAGGCGGCGGACGCATGGGCCGGCTCGGCCTCCAGCGGCTTGACGGTGGCCATGGCCTTGTCGAGCGCGGCCTTGTCGGTGGCCTGGTGCTTGAGGGCCGAGCGGGTGCGGCGGCCCTTCTTGGTCAGGACGCTCGGCTTGGCCGGACCGTCACCCTCGGCGAAAGCGATCGCCGGCGCGGCCAACCCCGTCAGGGCGCCCAGCAAAACTCGTCTCGAAACCATCTCGTCCCCCGACGTGGTCTGATGTCGGCGGGGAGCGTACCCGATTTAGGTTAACCGCGCTTAACAGCATTTCGCCGCTTCAAAGCGGCAGTTCGACGCGCTTAACGACGGTCCGCATGGCGATACTGCTGCTGACGCGGACCACACCGGGAATACGGGTCAGCTCCTGGGCGTGGACCCGCTCCAGGTCGTCGACGTCGCGCACCACCAGTCGCAGCAGATAGTCCGAGCCGCCGGTCATCAGGTAGCACTCGGCCACCTCGCGGACATTGGTGATGGCCTTTTCGAAGGCGCTCAGCGCGGCCTCGGCCTGGGACGACAGGGTGACGGTGACGAAGACGCTGAGCGGCAGGCCCACCGCCCGCTCGTCGATCACCGCGGCGTAGCGGCCGATGACCCCCGCCTCCTCAAGCGCCCGCACGCGGCGAAGGCACGCGGACTCGGAAAGATTCACCGCCTCACCCATTTCAACATAGCTGGCGCGGCCCCGTCGCTGCAGCAGGCGGAGAAGCTTCCGGTCGAAGCTGTCGAGATCGACGGCAGGTTTCTTCACCTTAAACCTCACATTACGCAGGATTCCTGCATAACACGGTTTCTGTCGCACGAAATACCCAAGGAACCTGCAGGGTCGGAGGCGTAAACCGGAGTCAAATCGCTTTTGGAGGAAAGCATCATGCGCGTTGGCGTCCCTTCCGAGATCAAACCGGGCGAGCACCGGGTTGGCCTGACCCCCACGGCCGTCCGTGAATATGTCGGCCACGGCCACACCGTCCTCGTCCAGTCGGGCGCCGGCCTGGGCGCTGGCTATGCCGACGACGTCTATGTGAAGGCCGGCGCGACCATCGCCCCCGACGCCGCCGCGGTCTTCGCCGGCGCGGACATGATCGTGAAGGTCAAGGAACCGCAGAAGGTCGAGTGGGAAAAGCTCGAGCCGCGCCACATCCTCTTCACCTACCTCCACCTGGCGCCCGATCCGGACCAGACCGAGGGCCTGCTGAAGAGCGGCTGCGCGGCCATCGCCTATGAGACCGTCACCGACGCCAAGGGCGGCCTGCCGCTGCTGGCCCCGATGTCGGAAGTGGCCGGCCGCATCGCCGTGTTCTCGGCGGCCGAGACCCTGCTCAAGCACAATGGCGGCATGGGCCTGCTGCTCTGCGGCGTGCCCGGCGTGCCGCCGGCCCGCGTGGTCGTGCTGGGCGGCGGCGTGGTCGGCTCCAACGCCGCCCGCATGGCCGCCGGCCTGGGCGCCGAGGTCGTGGTGCTGGAACGCTCGATCCCGCGCATGCGCGAGCTGGACGACCTGTATCAGGGCCGCATCCTGACCCGCTATTCGACCTTCGCCGCGGTCGAGGAAGAGATCCTCAAGGCCGATGTAATCA